>JANMRJ010000451.1:0-2157 GCA_031370985.1 Acidimicrobiales bacterium | reverse complement strand
ATCTCGCTCCGCAACCGCTGCTGCCCTACCGACTGGAACGGCGATCCCGGCCGGCCCACCTGACCGTGCGGTCATCGACGGTCCTCCCGTTGGGCAAGAACGGGCGATCCCGGCCGACGGCTCCCGCCTCCGGCTTGGGCTGGCCGTGGCGTTCGCGTCGGGGCTGACGTCGCTCGCGTACCAGACGCTCTGGACCCGGCTGCTTGCCTCCGGGACCGGGAACTCGACCTACGTGTTCACCGCAATCCTGGCCCTCTTCCTGATCGGGATCGCGCTCGGCGCGACGGCCTTCGCCCTGGTGCGAACCAGAATCCGCGACACCGTGGGGTTCCTGGCGGTCGCCCAGCTCGTGACCGCGGTCCTCGTCGCCATCGGGGCCGTCGCGATCATCCCGAGTTCGTCCGGCGGACTCCTCGACTTCACGACGTCGACTGGTCAGTCGTTCGGCCGCTTCCTGGCGATGGCGGCGTTCGTCGTCGTGCCGGCGACGTTCGTCATGGGCCTGAGCTTTCCTGCTGCCTCTGCTCTCGTCGCCGGGCCGGACGGTCAGGTCGGCCGACGCGCCGGACTCCTCCTCGCCTCGAACACCGTGGGCGCGATCGTCGGGACCTTCGTCGTGCCGTTCCTGGTCATCCCGCTCGTGGGCTCTCCGAACGCGCTCGGACTGGTCGCGATCCTGAATGCGGGCGTGGCCGTGGCGCTGGTCGCGTTCGGCGGCATCGCCGGCCGGAGACTACGCCTGGCGGTCGGTGGAGGCGGCGCAGGTATCGCCGTCGCGCTCGCGGTCCTGCTCGCGGTCGGCGGAGTCTTTCTCGATCCTTCGGTCGCCCGGATCGAACGGACCGGCGGCCGAGTCTTCGCCTCCGCGGAGGACGAGATTGCCTCGGTCCAGGCAGGGACGGCGCGCGGCGGCATGCCGCAGCTCTGGGTGACGGGGACATCGATGACCCTCTTGACCGTCGACGCGAAGCTCATGCCGATCCTGCCGCTCATCGCTCGGCCTGCGTCGAAGACGGCGCTCGTCGTGGCGTTCGGGATGGGTTCCGCATTTCGCACCGCGCTCATCGCGGGGCTGCAGACCGATGCGGTGGAGCTGGTCCCGTCCGTCCCGAGGATGTTCAGGTACTTCTACCCGGACGCGGCCGGGGTACTCGCGAACCCGGACGGGCGCGTCATCATCGCGGATGGCCGGAACCACGTCGAGCTGACCGACCGTCGCTACGACATCATCGTGACCGACCCGCCACCACCGATCGAGAGCGCCGGCGTCTCGGTCATCTCCTCACGCGAGTACTACGCGGCCGGCAGGTCGCGTCTCAACCCCGGCGGGGTGATGATGCAGTGGATCCCGTACGGTCAGACCGTCGACGAGTTCAGAGCCCACATCCGGACCTTCCACGACGTCTACCCGAATGTCCTCATCGCGTTCGGTCCCGGCGGGTATGGGTTCTTCATGCTTGGCTCCGATGCACCGATCTCCTTTGATCCGGGAAACGTCCGGGCCGTTCTCGCCCGCCCGGGCGTCGCGCCGGACATCTCGTCGGCGTTCGACTCGCCGATCAAAGATCCACGGGACGTCGCGGGCTGGGTGAAGCGCATCTCGTCACTCGTGTGGATCTCCGGCGACGCCGTGGCGCGCTTCACGGGACCTGGACCGATGATCACCGACGACCGGCCCCTCCCCGAGTACTTCCTGCTTCGTCACATCTTCGGTCCGCCGTCGCCGATGGTCTCGCCGACCCTGCTTCTCCAGCTCACCCGCAGTCCGTCCTGAGGGTCGGCCGGGCGTTTCCCCGTGCCGGCGCCCCGTGCCGGCTGACGCGTGCCGGCCGCCCCGTGCCGACCCGCGGGCCGCCCCGCAGCCGTTCGTCGCGAGGTCCGGGTCCGCGTAGTATTCGGCTCATGTTCGACGTGCCGTCCGGTGGACCGACCGGCGCCCATCCGTCGTCGGGGCCGTCCGGGCCGTCCGGGCCGTCGGGATCGTCGCAGATGGTGCCTGTTCTCGCCCCCGTACACCCGGTGACTGTGCTCCACCCGCTCGACCCACGCTACCCGCTCCAGCGGCTCGGCCAGTTCAGCCCGGCCGACCCGGATAGCCAGGTAACGTGACCGCTCCTGGGGATCTCCGACGATCCGCGGTCGCGCTTCACGATCGCC
>JANMRJ010000411.1:0-2161 GCA_031370985.1 Acidimicrobiales bacterium | reverse complement strand
ATGATGGCGGTGATCCGCCAGCTCATCGCCGAGGGCTGGGTGGTCGACCCCGACGACATCGCCACCATGTCGCCCTACATCACGGCGAAAATCAAGCGCTTCGGTGAGTACAACACCGACGGCCTCTCCGACCCGCCCGAGGCCTTCGACCCACATCTCGACCTTCCCGCGTCGGCCGCCGCCGGCGTCGCGGCCTGAGGCGGGCGGACCGGAGCGATGGCGACGCCCGGTCAGCAACCGAATTGGCAGCCCATCTGCGCTCTGGCTCGAGTCGCCGCGGTGATCGACGGGCAGCTGGCGGCGGTTGAGGACCAACACCGAATGCTCGTGACGGCCGCCGGCCGGCCGTACTCGCTCGATAACGCCACCGTCGAGCGTGTGGGCCGGGTCTTTGGCGAGACCACCGAAGGCCTGTGGCTGTACGACGAGCAGCTGCGCCGCTGGGCCGGCCGACGCCTCACCGAGACCCAGCGAACCGAGGTCGAGCGCCTCGGCGCTCAGGTGGACATCTTGCGAGACGTCGTCGGCGAAGTGCTCAGCCTCGCCACCCGGCTCAAGGGCCAGACGATCGAGGCCCTGCTCGCCAAGAGCGACCTCGAACTCGGGATCGAGGGTTTGCTGGGAGGCGAGGAGGGCTGGGGCGCCGGTAGGCCATGACGCCCGGTCGGCGGTCGCGCTCGCTGGCGGTCAGTCTCATCCTGGCCGCCGTTCTGCTCGCCGCGGGTGTGTTCGGCTGGCGCTGGTTCGAGCGTGACAGCCGCCGTCGGCGAGACGTGGCCGTTGCGCAGGCAGTGCTCGACCATTTCCCGCCGCCGTCGGGCGCGAGGCCGGCGGGACGACACGTGGAAACGCTGCGGAGCGAGGGTGGGACGGTGTTCGGCCACAATCTGCGCCTCTCCTATCGGCTCCCGGCGACGGCTCGGCCTGCCGAGGTCTTCGGCCACTACGACGCCGTCGTCCCTCCGGGCTGGCATGTTGCCGATGGTGCCGATTGCCGGACAATGATGGTTCCGCCACCGCTTCCGGCGCCGGGCGGGCCTCCTGTGAGCATCGGGTCCTTGGTGACCTCGGCGCCACGGACCCAGCGGTTCTATACCGACGGCCGAAACACGGTGAGAGCTCGGATCTGGCGCGATGGAGGTGACGGGTCTGTGGGCCTTGAGTTCTCGAACAGACAAGGGATGCCGGACTGCACCGAGGCACCCGATGGTGGCCCAGATCCTGAGGCGGCCGGTTTCAAGTAGCCCGGCCCGTGAGGGTCGGTCCGAGCGCGCTCGGCGAAAGTTGATCAGACAATGGCCGCCCACTTCAGAGAACAATCCTTCTCTGAAGTAGTCTTCTTCAAGGGAATCTGGGGCCGTCACCGCCATTGGGCATGCGTCGTGGCGCCCGCCGCACTCGTCGCCCTTACGGATACAATGGCAACGCCATGAAGCGAGGTGCTCGACCCGGCCAGCTGCTGGTCGTCGTCATGCTCGCTCTCGCGGGTGTCGGCGCCGGTCACGTGGCCGAGTACCTGGTGCTCGCCCCGGACCAATACGAGCGCCACGAGCTGCTGGCGAACACCGGGCACCACTACCTGCCCTCGGCCCTCAATGCCGCCGCATTCGTTGCTCTGATGGGCCTGACCCTGGTGTTCCTGCTGGCTGTCCGGCGGGGCCTCGGCCGGGCCGGCGGCCGCCGCAGCGCGCTGGCCTGGTCCCGCGTGCTCCCGGTCGCGCAGGTGGTGGCTTTCGTCGCCCTCGAGGTGGGCGAGCGCCTCGTCGCCCATGCCTCACTCGCCGACATCGGCGTCGTACTGGCGATCGGCGTGCCACTGCAGATGATGGTCGGCCACCTGGCGGGCTACCTGGTGGCCGGGCTGGAGCAGATCGGCGAAGCCCTGGGCGTGCGGGTTCGTGATCGCGCCCCGAGGCCCCGCCGGGCTCGTGCCGGCAGCCTGCGACCCGCCTGCTCGGCCCACCCGCCGCTGTCGTTGTCCGGCGCTCCCATCCCCGCTCGGGGTCCTCCCCTCGTCGTCGTGTCTGCCTGAGCAGTCCACAACTGGAGCCGGCCCATCGACGGGCTGGCACGACAACGAGGAGATTCTCATGCGAGTTCGCTTTACGCGCCTCGCCGCGGCCGCCCTGGGCACTGCCCTGCTGGTCGGACCGATGGCGAA
>JANMRJ010000382.1:0-1271 GCA_031370985.1 Acidimicrobiales bacterium | reverse complement strand
GACAGCGGAGACTCGGGCGACACCGGCGACGTGGACTCCGCCGGCCTGGCCCGCTCCGACGCCAACAGCGGCGCCCTCGCCGGCGCTGACGCCCACTCGGGCGACAGCGGCCCGGCGGTCAACACCAGCGAGCTGCTGGTGGTCGGCGGCGCCGGCGGCGCCGGCGGGCTCGGTGCCACGGCGACGGCCGATGCCGGCGGGCCGGCCGGGACCATCGTCGCCAGCTCCGGCACCCTCAGCCCGGTCACCGTCACCGCCAGCGGCGGCTCGGCACTTGCCACCCTCGACGCCTCCGGCGGCAACGGCGGGGCCGCCACTGGCGTCCTCCGCCCGACGGCCGCTACAGGCAGCACCGGGTCGGCCGACGGCCAGTCCAGCGCCACCAACTCTGCTGGCTCCAACGGCAGCGGCTCCAACGGCAGCGGCTCGACCGGCAACGCGGCCTCGAGCGCGGCGGCCAACCCCGCCGGCGCATCGGGCACCTCGGGCAACTCCGGCGCCACCGGCGATGCCACGTCCTCCGGCGCCGGCACCGTGACCGGCCCCGGCCCGGTGACCCAGCCGATCGGCCCGACCGTCGCCACCGTCGCCACCGTCGCCAGCGGTGGCTCGGGCGGCACCGGCGCCACCGGCGATGTCACCACCACCGCCAACGCGCTCTCGGCGGCCAGTACGGGCGCCATCGCCCGGGGCGACGCCACCTCGGGCCACTCAGGCCCGGCCACCAACCACCTGGACGCCGTGGTCCTGGGTGGGGACGGCGGTGCCGGCGGCGACCTGGCCACGGTGACCGCCTCGGCCGGCGGGGCCGCCGGCGTGGTTGTCGGCAGCTCCGGCACCCGCAGCCCGGTCACCGTCAACGCCCGCGGCGGTTCGTCGGTCGCCACCCTCGACGCCCACGGCGGCAACGGCGGCGCCTCGAACGTGACCATGGCCCCCATCGCCGACTCCGGCGACACCGGCGCCGCCACCTCCCAGGCCGCCGCCACCAACAGGGCCGGCTCCAACGGCAGCGGTACCACCGGCCCGGCCGCCTCGTCGGCCGTCACCGCTCCGACCGGCCGCAGCGGTGCGTCCGGCAACTCCGGCCCGACCGGCGGGGCCACCGCCTCGACCGCCGGTGCCGCCTTCAGCGGTGCCTCTGGCGACGCCTTCAGCGGTGCCTCCGGCGGCACCGGCGATACGGGCGACGTCGAGGTCACCGGCACCGCCCGTTCCACGGCCGGAACCGGGGCCACCGCCCTCTCCGACGCTACCTCGGGCGCCTCGGG
>JANMRJ010000372.1:0-4585 GCA_031370985.1 Acidimicrobiales bacterium | reverse complement strand
GGAGCGGATCGTCATCACCGAGCTGCGCGAGCGCACCTTCTACGCCGAGATCGAGATGACCGCCAACGGCGCGGGCTACAAGGTCTCCAGCCGCCCCTCCGATGCCATCGCCCTCGCCGCCCGCCTGGGCACGCCGATCTTCGCCGACGAGGCCGTCCTCGAAGAGGCGGCCGTCACCATGACCGAGGACGACGAGGAGGAGGACGACGAGGTCGAGCGTTTCCGCGAGTTCCTCGAAGGGGTCAATCCCGAGGACTTCGCCTCCTAGGCCCTCTGCTCGGTCGTTGATATCCGGTGGACAACCCCCTACGCTTGCTTGACAAGGGCGTAACTACACGATTCGTGCGTAAGCGCTCGACCTTGTTGAAAGGGGATGGGATGGGCGAGGACGTTCTGGATCTGGTTGGGTTTCGGGGGCCGCAGGTCTGCAAGATCGTCGGGATCACCTATCGGCAGCTGGACTACTGGGCCCGCACTGACCTCATCCGGCCCTCGATCGCCGACGCGCGTGGATCGGGCACCCAGCGTCGCTATTCCTACCGGGACCTCGTGGAGCTGAAGGTCATCAAGGGGCTGCTCGACGCTGGCGTCTCTCTGCAGTCGGCGCGGAAGGCCATTGAGTACCTGCGTGACCACATGGGGGAGGACATCGCCACCGCTAGCCTGGTCATCAACGGAGCCGGCTCGGTGCTGGTCCGCACCGACGGTGAGCTGGTGGACCTTGTCCGTCGTGGCCAGGGTGTGCTGTCCATCGTTGCCCTCGGCGGGGTCAAGGACGCGCTCGACGCCGCCATCACCGACCTGCCCCAAGCCCGGAAGCCTGAGGGGGCCGCCGCCCACGCGTCCCGCAGCGCCGCCGGCGGCGGGGGCTAGCCGTCCTGAGCGACCAGCGCGACTCCGTGCCCGCGGCGGGTGACCTCCCGCTGCCCCACGCTGGCGTCCGCTTCGCGCACAATTCCGAGCTGCAGTTCGCCAAGTTGCTCGACTTCTACGGCATCGTGTGGGACTACGAGCCCCGCACCTTCGTCCTCGAATGGGATAACGAGGGCCGCTCGGCCCAGGCTTTCACGCCCGACTTCTACATGCCGGCGTACGACCTGTACATCGAGATCACCACGCTGAACCAGAAGCTGGTGACCAAGAAGAACCGCAAGGCCCGCCGGCTGAAGGAGCTGTACCCCGAGGTCAACATCCGGATCCTCTACCAGCGTGACTACCTGAACCTGCTCGTGAAGTACGGCCTCGAGCCCCCCTCGCAGAACGTCCCGGCGGCGGACGAGGGCGTCGAGCCGCTGCCGTTGCGCTTCCCGATGCCCAGGGCGGTCGAGGACGCGCCGGCCGAAGGCCGGCGCAGGCCCGCCTGAGCGCCGACCTCACCCTCGCCCTGGCCATGGCAGATTTGGCCGACGCCCTGACCCTGGCGCGCTTTCGCAACTCGGCGCTCGTCGTATCGACCAAGCCCGACCTCACCCCTGTCACCGATGCCGACCGGGCCGTCGAGGCGGCGCTCCGGGACCGGATCGCCGAGGCCCGCCCCACCCACGGCATCGTGGGCGAGGAGTTCGGCGCCCAGCCCGGCGGCTCGGGCTGGCACTGGATCCTCGACCCGATCGACGGCACCAAGAACTACGTGCGGGGCATCCCGATCTGGGCCACGTGCATCGCCCTCCGCCACGACGGCGAGGTGACGGTCGGCGTGGTGTCAGCGCCGGCGCTGGGCCGGCGCTGGTGGGCGGCCCGGGGCGAGGGCGCCTTCACCGGCGACGGGCCTATCCGCGTTTCCGCGGTGGCCAGCCTGACCGATGCCCAGCTCAGCTACGACAGCGTGCAGGGCTTCGAGCCCCACGGGATGGGGAACCGGTTCTTGGCCCTGGCCCGCCGGTGCTGGCGGTCGCGCGGTCTCGGCGACTTCTGGTCGCACGTGCTGGTGGCCGAGGGCGCGGTTGACATCGCCGTCGAGCCCGAGGTGGCGGTCTGGGATGTCGCAGCCATCCAGGTCATCGTGGAGGAGGCCGGCGGCCGCTTCACCGACCTCTCGGGGGCGGCCCGCCCCGATGGGGGCAGCGCTGTCTCCACCAACGGCCTCCTTCACAACGAGGTTCTCGCCGCGCTGGCGCCGTAGGTTGGGGTGTTGACGAGCGTGGGTCGTGTCGCATTTTCGCCGCGTCGCCTTTGCAGCCCACCACGCCAGACCAGAGGTGACCTTCCTGGCGAGTACCCTTTCGGTCGGTGCCGTGAGGTGGTCAACGGGGTCGGTAGACATCGGCGCGATGGTCGATGCGGAGCACCCTCCCGACGTGTCGGTCGTCGTCAATCTCGTACACCACCCGGTACGGTCCGCGACGTGCAGCCCACAGACCAGCGAGCTCCCGCTGGAGCCCATGGCCGACCTGGCGGGGGGCCGCAACAAGGGGACCCAGCATGAACTCGACGATGGCAGCCGCGACGCCCTCGGGCAAACGGGCCAGGCCACGCTCAGCACTCGCCGCGACCAGCAGGTCGTACGCCGCCTCGGTCATTTGTGCAGGTACTTGGCGCGCAGTTCGTCGGCGGTGAGGACTCGGCCCTTTGCTGCGTCTTCCCGCGCGGCGTTGATCTCCTTCATGGCACGGGCGTCCGACAGCAAATCGAGGGTGTCCTCGAGTGCCTCCAGGTCGGCCGGGCTCAAGATCACCGCCGCCGGGCGTCCGTTTCGCGTCAGCACGACGCGCTCGTGTTCCCGCTCGACTCGATCGACGATCTCGGAGAGGTGAGCCTTGATCTCAGCCAGGGGCAATGTCTCGGTCATGACTACTATTATAGTCACGACTGGCTCCCGTGTCCCCACCGAATAGCGTCCGAACTTGAGCCTCGGGCGCTCGCTCCCACCGTCGTGCCCTGTCACTGCGCCGGTCGTTCTGCCGACGTTTCAAACGAATGCGCCGGCGGCGAGAATTCCGGGAGCTGTGGGGCGCCGGTAGCCTCGGGACCCATGCCCGAGCTCCACTCGCCCCTTGATGCCGCCCACCGGGCCCTCGGCGCCAAGATGGTCCCGTTCTCGGGATGGGTGATGCCGCTGTCCTACCCGACGGGCACCCTCGCCGAGCACCGGACCTGCCGCACCGGCGCGGTGGTCTTCGATGTCAGCCACCTCGGTACCGTCCGGCTCCAGGGCGCCGGCGCCTACGACGCCATCCAGCGCACCCTTACCAACGACATGGGCAAGATCGGCCCCGGCCGGGCGCAGTACACCCACCTGCTCGACGAGGATGGCTCGGTTCTCGACGACATCATCGTCTGGTGGGTGGCTCGCGACGAGTTCCACGTCATGCCCAACGCAGCCAACACCGCGCGGGTCACCGACGCCATCGGGGGCGACGACATCACCGCCTCCCGTGCGATTTTGGCCGTGCAGGGGCCGGAGGCTCGGCGCTGGCTGGCCGATGTCATGCCGGAGGCCGCCGCGGTCGGCCGCTTCCACGTCGCCCCCGTGACCTGGCGGGGGGCGACCTGCATCGTCGCCGGCACCGGCTACACGGGCGAGGACGGGGTGGAGATCGCCGTCAGCGCCGGCGCCGCCCCCGAGCTCTGGGAGACCCTGCTCGACGCCGGCATCCTGCCCGCCGGCCTCGGCGCCCGCGACACGCTGCGCCTCGAGGCCGGCCTGCCCCTCCACGGCCACGAGCTGGGCCCCGGCATCACGCCGGCCCAGGCCGGGCTCGACTGGGTCGTCTCGTGGACCAAGGGCGACTTCCGGGGCCGCGACGCGCTCGAGGCCGAGCGCACGCGGGGGATCGAGCGCGTCCTCAGGGGCTTGGAGGTCGACGGTCGCCAGCCGCCCCGCGCCGGGTACAAGGTCATGCTCGACGGCGCCGAGGTGGGCGAGGTCACCAGCGGCAACTTCTCGCCCACCCTCGGCCGGGGCATCGCGCTCGCCTTCCTCCCGCCGCCGCTGAAGGCCGGCGCCTCGCTCTCCGTCGATGCCCGCGGCCAGCGCATGCCCGCCCGGGTCGTGTACCCGCCGTTCGTGTCCCGCCGCCGGAGCTGAGGCGCCCGTGCACTTCGTCCCCCACACCGACGCGGAAATCGCCGAGATGCTGGCCTCCATGGGCCTGTCGTCGCTCGACGAGCTGTTCGCCGCCGTTCCGGCCGCCCTGCGCCTGGCCGGCGGACTCGACCTGGCGCCCGGCTTGGCCGAGGCCGACGTGGCCGGCCGCTTCGACGACTACGCGGCCGCCAACCGGCCAGTGGGTCGGGACTTCGTCTGCTTCGCCGGCGCCGGCGCCTACGACCACGACATCCCCTCGGTCGTCGGCCGCCTGGCCTACCGCTCGGAGTTCGTGACCGCCTACACGCCCTACCAGCCCGAGGTGGCCCAGGGCGTGCTCCAGGCCCTCTTCGAATACCAGACGCTGGTCTGCCGACTCTTCGGCACCGATGTGGCCAACGCATCGCTGTACGACGGCGCTTCGGCCACGGTGGAGGCGGTCAATCTGGCCGTGGCCGCCACCGGCCGCCAGGAGGTCTGGGTGTCGCGGGGCCTGCACCCGCAGTGGCGGCAGGTCCTGGCGACGATGGCGGTCGGTACCGGACACCAGCTGGTGGA
>JANMRJ010000312.1:0-4731 GCA_031370985.1 Acidimicrobiales bacterium | reverse complement strand
CGCCGGTGACTCCTAGAGCACACGTCGGAGTGCCATGATACGGGCAATCTCGGCCCAGGCGAACCAGGGCACCGAGTGTGCCTCCGATCCACAGTTCAGTCACTGGATAACGTCCCGGCGGTGAACAACCACCCGCGGCTTGGCATTGCCGCGCTGGTGGCCGGCGCCGGCCTCGTGCTGTTCGGGCTACGGGGCCAGCCCACGTCGCTGCGGCCGGCGCCCACCCAGCAGGTGAGCAACGACCCGCAACTGGCGATCAACGTGAACACGTCGCCGGTCGTTGCCGTCGACCCCCGCCGGCCGGGGACGATCGTGGTCGCCGGCCGGGTCGATGCACCCCGGCTGAACTGCACGCTGGCCACCTCGACCACCGCCGGCGAGGCGTGGCGCCCGCTCGACCTGCCCCGGGCGCCCGACACCACCAACAGCTTCTGGCCCGACATCGCCTTCGACGGCGACGGCAACCTGCTCGTGCTCTACACGCCGACGGGCGGCCCGTTCAACCTGCCCACCGCCCTCCGGCTCCAGCGCTTCACCCCCGACCTCATCGCCGACGGGCCACCCCTTCTGGTCAGCGGGCCGCTGACGTTCCAGCCCCGGCTGGCCGTCGAGGGCCGGCGGGTGCTCGTCTCGTGGATCCAGGCCAACGAGATCCGCCTCACCAAGTCGCTGGGGTTCGGACCGCCGCCGAACCCCCTGGTCGTCGCCCGCTCCGACGACGGCGGCCGCACCTTCTCCCCACCCGTCACGGTCAGCGAGCCCGGCCGCCTGGCCGTGCAGCCGACGCTGCTGGCCTGGCCCGATGGCCGGGTGCTGGTCGGCGCCCTCGACCTGGTCGACGACCGGGCGACCTACCAGTCGACCGACGAGGGCCAGCCCGGTCCGCCGCCGACGGGGCCGTGGCGGGTGGTGGCGTGGGCCTCGACCGACGGCGGGGCCACGTTCGGGCCGGCGAGGACCGTGGCCGACGGGGTGGTGCCGTCGCAACGGGTGCTGATCGACCTGGCGCCGGCGCCGGCCTTCGCCGTCGACGCCGGCCGGAGCCGCCTGTACGCGGCGTGGGAGACGGGCCACGATGTCGTCCTGTCGCGCTCCGATGACGGGGGCACCCACTGGTCGGCACCCCGCCGGCTCGGGCCGTCGGCTGGCGACCAGTTCCTCCCCGGTATCGGCGTGGCCCCCGACGGCCGGGTCGACATCGCTTTCTACGACCGCAGCGCCGACCCCGCCGGCGTGCGGGTCCACATCGTGCTGGCCTCGTCCTCCGACGGCGGCAGCTCCTTCGCCACTGCGACGCTCACCGACGCCCCATTCGACTCGATCGTGGGCAGCTTCTACGGCGACGGCGTCATGCTCGGCAGCCACCTGGCCGTAGCGTCCGAGGTCGACCGCGCCATCGCCATCTGGGCCGACACCGGCCGGGGCAACCGGGTCAACAACATCGTCGATCTTGTCTCGGGGACGGTGGAGGTGCACCGACAGTCCAATGCCGGCGCCAGCGCCCGCCCGCCGGTGGCGGCCGGCGGGTTGCTGCTGGTCGTCGCCGGCGGCGCCGTGACTGCCCGGTCCTGGCCCGGTAGAGCAGCTGGTCGAGGGCGCCGGCCCGAACGCCGCCCAGCAGCTTCGCCACGACCAGCCCGTCGGGGCTGATCAGGAACGACTCGGGCACGCCGGCGACCCCGTAGTCCAGGGCGATACGGCCCTTGGGGTCGGTAACCATCGCCCACGATCCGCCTTCCTTGTCCCGGAACTCCTTCACCGCCTGGGCGTTGTCGCTGTAGACCACGGCCAGGACGGCGGCGTCGCCGGTTGCCTTGTGGTCCTCGGAGAAGCGGACCAGCTCGGAGTGCTCCTGGCGGCACGGCACGCACCAGGTGGCGAAGAAGTTGACGACGACCCACTTGCCCCTGAGATCGGCGAGCGACGCCTTCCCGCCGTCGACCGTGGTGCCCTCAAGCGCCGGCGCTGCCTTACCGACCAGGGGCGACTTCACCTCCCTTTGGGCAGCCGGCTCGCCGTTGGCCAGCGCCAGCACCAGGAGGAAAACGGGCACGGCTACGGCTACCGCGATCCACAGGGCCTTGCGCGTCCGGCGGACGCGCGGGACCTGCGACTCGTCGTTGGCGTCTGCATGTTCCTCCTCGGATGTGGAGGGATCGTCGGTGCCGGTGATGTCGGTCATACGGGGGGCCATCCGTGCTCGGCGAACCAGCGCTGCAGCGGCTGGAAGTAACCCTGCCAGCGTCCGGTCACGAACAGCAAACCGACGACGACCAGCAGGGCGCCCCCGGCCACCTCAATGCGCCGGCCGTTGCGCCGCAGCCACCCCAGGGAGCGCTGCGCCCGGTTGAAGCCCAGGGCCAAGGCCACGAACGGCACGCCCAGGCCGGCAGAGTAAAGGATCAGCAGGACGGCGCCCCAGACGGCCGTCCCGCTCACCGCAGCCGTGGCGTAGATGGTGGCCAGGACCGGCCCGAGACACGGGGCCCAGCCGGCGGCGAAGGCCATCCCCATCGGGAACGCCCACACCGTCCCCCGGGGTACCCGGGCCAGGTCCATGCGCCGCTCGCGCATGAGGAAGGGCAGGCGCAGCACGCCCATGGTCGACAGGCCGAGGACGATGATCGGGACGCCGAACCACCGCACCACCGGGCCGTCGTTGCGCAGGAGCACCGAGCCGAGCAGCTGGACGACGACGCCCAGGACGGTGAACACCACGGTGAAGCCGGCCACGAACAGCAGCGAGGCCCGCAGCGTCACCCGCCGGGCCTGGCGGTCGCCCAGCTCGGAGACCGGCAGCGCCGACATGTAGGAGAGGTAGCCGGGGAGCAGTGGCAGGCAGCAGGGGGAGCTGAAGGAGATGAGACCGGCCACCACGGCGAACAAGGGCAGTGCGAAGCCGGCTGTCACGGCCCCAAAGTACCCCGAGGCCCAAGAGTACCGACCGGCATAGTGTGTGGCGTGGTTCGCCTCGGCCCCCGGCTGGTCGTCGCCGGCACGTCGTCGGGGGTGGGCAAGACCACGGTGGCCACCGGGCTGATGGCTGCGCTGGTGGCCCGGGGCCTGTCGGTGGGGGCGGCCAAGGTCGGTCCCGACTTCATCGACCCCGGCTACCACGCCCTCGCCACCGGCCGGCCGGGCCGCAACCTCGACGCATGGATATGCGGGCCGGAGGCGATCGCACCGCTGGCCGGGCGGGCCGGCGCCGGCACAAACATGCTGGTCATCGAGGGTGTCATGGGCCTCTTCGACGGCTCCGGCGACCCCGCCGGCCCCTCGGCCAGCACCGCCCAGGTGGCCGGGCTGCTCCAGGCACCCGTTCTGCTGGTGGTGGACGCCTCGGCCGTCGGGGCGTCGGTGGCGGCGATGGTCCACGGCTTCGCCACCTTTGACCCGGCAGTGGCGGTGGCCGGCGTGGTGCTGAACCGGGTGGGCCGCGACAGCCACGAGGCCATGCTCCGCCATGCGCTCGAACCCCTCGGGGTGCCGGTTCTGGGCGCCCTGCGCCGGCACGGCGACTACTCGTGGCGCGACCGCCACCTCGGGCTGGTGCCGGTGGCGGAGCACCCCGAGCAGGTTCGACGGTCGATCGACGCCCTGGCCGCGGCCGTGGCCCGCGACTGCGACCTCGACGCCGTCCTGGCCCTGGCCCGCTCCGCCCCCGCCGTCGACATCGACGACCCCCCGCACGCCCGCCCGCAGGGCCACGGCGTGCTGGCCGTCGCCGGCGGGCCGGCGTTCAGCTTTACCTACCCCGACAACCTGGAGCTCCTGGCCCAGGCCGGCGCCGAGCTGGCGATCTTCGACCCCCTGGTCGACACGCGACTGCCCGAGGACGCCACCGGGCTCTACGCCGGCGGCGGCTTCCCCGAGGTCTTCGCCGCCGGCCTGGCCGCCAACCGGCCGCTGCTCGACGATGTCCGCCGGCGCGTCGACGCCGGCCTGGTCACCTGGGCGGAGTGCGGCGGGCTCCTGTGGCTGGCCCGCTCGCTCGATGGCCACGCCCTCGCCGGCGTACTTGCGGCCGACGGCTGCATGACCGACCGCCTGACACTCGGCTACCGGCGGGTCACGGTGCGTCAACCGTCACCGCTCGGCCCCGCCGGCACCGAGCTGCGGGGCCATGAGTTCCACTACTCGGCCCTCGACCCGCCGGGCGACGCCCTGGACTGGTCGGGACGGACCGGTGCCGGACGAGCCGGCTTCGCCACGGCCACGCTGCTGGCGTCGTATGTCCACGCCCACCTGGGTGCGGCGCCGGCACTGGCCGAAGAGTTCGTCTCGGCCTGCGCCGGCGCTTGTTAGACCGGCGTGGTACCGAAGGAGACGCTGGATCGCGCCGGCGTCCCAGAAGAACGCTGAGGCGTGCAGGACAACGGCGTACATCGAGAAGTGACCAGACAGTCGCGGTGGGCGGCGCCGGCCGGGTGATCAATCGACCCCACGGGTCCAGCGCAGGAGGGCCGGTGTTG
This sequence comes from Acidimicrobiales bacterium, assembly GCA_031370985.1. GTDB lineage: Bacteria > Actinomycetota > Acidimicrobiia > Acidimicrobiales > AC-14 > CADCTB01. The sequence goes on along the minus strand of JANMRJ010000312.1, from coordinate 259 downwards.
ACCGACCCCCGAGAAGCCCCCGGCTGGGGCAGCACCGTGCGACCGGGTAAGGGCGGGCCGCACGACATGACGAGGACAGGCCCCAATGGCGTTGGGCAAGGGATCAGTCCGCTCGGGTCGGTTGGACGATGACCGCCCGAACCGACCCAGCGCAACTCGGCCGCGCGCTAGGTGGTGGACCCTCACTCTCAGCACGACCTACCCGCTAAACATGTACCTTCTTCGTTGAGATATCCGGTATCCCGATCGGGAGAGCGGA
>JANMRJ010000242.1:0-2806 GCA_031370985.1 Acidimicrobiales bacterium | reverse complement strand
CTCGACCCGTGCTGATCGGCGGCATCGTCGCCGGGCTGGTCCTCGGACTGGCGGCCGGCGGCTCGCTCACGAACCTCGCGGCCGTGCGGCTGCGCTGGGTCGCGATCCTGATGTTCGCGGTCATCCTCCGGTTCGGGACGGAATTCCTCCTGATCCGCGGCAACGGCCTGGTCGAGACCTTCCGTCTGCCGTTGTTCGTGACCTCGTTCGTGCTCCTGCTCGGCGCGCTGTGGGTCAATCGCACGCTGCCGGGGATGCGGCTCGCGTTCGTCGGCATCCTGTCGAACACGATCGCGATCGCGGCCAACGGCGGCCACATGCCGATCTGGATCCCGAGCCTCCAGGCCGCCGGCTTCACGGTCGCCGACGTCACGTCGCCGTTCCACACCCTGCTGCCGGCGCTGCCGAGCGGCCCGGACCTCGACTTCCTGCGCCACGCCGGCCCGCTCGCGGACATCCTCCCGATCCCATTGCCGTACATCCAGAACGTCGCCTCGATCGGAGACGTCTTCCTCACCGCGGGGCTCGCGTTCTTCCTGTTTGCGACCGTCGTCCGGCGCAAGGACGACGAGATCGAGCCCGTGACCTTCCAGGCCGATGGCCCGCTGGCCGGTCTGGCCGGCACGACTCGCCTCCCGCGGGGCCTCGAGGCGGCGATGGGTCGCCAGCAGATCCGGCCGGGAACGGGTCTCGTCAACAGCCTCGCCCAGACGGCCGCCCTCGATCGACCGCTCGTCCTCGGCGGGACGGGGACCGGGATGGCCGGTCCGAGCGCGCGCGGCCTGCTCGGACGGGTCCGCGGCGCGGGCGGCGAGCTGGTCGACGTGATGGGCCCGATCACGCGGCCCGGCGGTCGCTCCGTGGCGCTCGCGCCCGTCCCGTCGGCGGCGAGCGCCGGAACGTTCGACGGCGCGGTTACCCTGCCCCGGCCGCGAATCGATGTCGGGGCGCGCGTCCGCCGCCATCCCTACGTCCGGCTCGCCCTGAACGGCTCGTTCTCGTCGCTGTGGACCGGCCAGATGATCAGCCTGTTCGGCGACCGGGTCCACCAGATCGCCCTGGCGTTCCTCGTCGAGGGCGTGACCCATTCGATCCTCGCGGTCGCGTTCGTGTTCGTCGCTGCGACGATCCCGAACCTGCTCCTCGCCCCGATCGCCGGGGCTTATGTCGATCGCTGGAACCAGCGCGACGTGATGATCGTGAGCGACCTGCTCCGGGCCGCGGTCGTGCTCGTGATGCCGATCGCGGCCGTCACGAACGTGTGGCTCGTCTACCCGCTGATCTTCCTCGTCACCTCGATCTCGATCTTCTTCCGCCCGGCCCGCGTCGCGGTCCTGCCGCGGATCGTCGACGACGACGACCTTCTGACCGCCAACTCGGCGCTGTGGGCCGGTGAGACCTTCGCCGACGTAGTCGGCTACCCGCTCGCCGGCCTGTTCGTCGGCTTCCTCGGAGCGGCGCTTCCGCTGGCCTTCTGGATCGATGCGGCGACCTACGGCGCCTCGGCGATCCTCATCGCGTCGATCGCGATTCCCGCCGTCCAACGCACGCGAGCGGCGAGCCCGGAGGCGGCCGAGGGCGACGACGAATCGACTCCGACCGGCGTCCTCGCCGAGATGCGGGAAGGCTTCGCGTTCCTGCGCCACGAGCCGGTCCTGTTCGCCAACACGATCCAGGCGGCGTTCGCCCAGTTCGCGATCGGCGCCCTGACCGTCCTGACCCCGATCTTCGCTCTGCAGGTCATCGGACCGGCCAACCACGTCGATCCCAAGGCGACGTACGCCTTCTTCGAGGCGACGATCGGGATCGGCAACCTCGTCGGCGGGTTCGCGATCGGCCTGGTCGGGATGCGCTTCGCCAAGGGCCGGATGGTGATCGCCGGCTACGTCCTGCTCGGCCTCGCAATCGTCGGGTTCGCGCTGAGCGGCAGCCTGGTCCTCGACTTCGGGCTGCTCCTCGGCGCCGGCATCGCCAACATGGTCTTCGTCATCCCGAGCCAGGTCCTGTTCCAGCAGCGCACCCCGCCGGATCTGATCGGGCGGGTCGTGAGCTTCCGGTTCGCGCTCGTGTTCGGATCGATGACGGCGGCGATGGCCATCGGCGGCGTGCTCGGCCAGGTTGTCGGGATCACCCCTGTGCTCGTGGTCAGCGGCGTCGCCTCGATCCTCGCCGGGCTGGCCGGTCTGCTCGTGCCCGCCATGCGCGACGCCTGACCTTCGGTACACTGGCTGCCGCACCTGACGCCGCTGCCGCGGACCGACACGCCGGCCAGCGCGGCTCGAGCCGCCGAGCGTCCAACACAGGAGAGACACGACGGCATGACCGAACCGAAGGGGCCCGCGCCCGACGAGACCGAGCCGATCGCGGCGGCTTCCGAGGGCGAGGGCGGCGATCCGGCGGGTGTCGCGCCCGGAGCGGCTGCCGGGGCGGACGACGCGTCCCGAGCCGAAGCCGACGCAGCCGCGATGGCGGCCGACGAGCTCGGCGGCGAGGATGAGCCCGACGGTGACGACGAGGCCGAATCCGGCGAGTCCGGCGAGTCCGACGAGGACGACGAAGGCGGCGACGAAGACGAAGCCGACGAGGTTGACGCCGAGGCAGACGATGAGGACGGCGCGGCCATCGGCGACGCGTCGGCTGCCGGCGCTGCCGCGGCACTCGGCTGGGATCCGGCGATCAGTCAGCGCGCCCAGCGCTCCGCTCGTGCACCAAAGACGGTCACCCCGGCAACGGTCATCGATCCGTCGATCCGGGTCAGTGACCGGGCGTCCAGCATCTTCGTGATCGTGACCGTGGGCGTGTTCGT
>JANMRJ010000222.1:0-3714 GCA_031370985.1 Acidimicrobiales bacterium | reverse complement strand
CATGGCCATCCCGTTGGCCGCGACGACCGCGCCCCACGCCCGGGGCCGGTCGAGACAGCGGTCCACGACCGGCCGCACCAGCAGGGCCACGCCGAACTGCCACAGCGCCAGGGCCACCAGGGCCAGCGACGGCGGGAAGGTGTTGGTGCGGGCCTCGCCCACCCCGCCGACCATCGAGTGCGGGTAGCCGCCGGCGAAGGTCAGTACGACGAGGCCGCCGAGGCCACCCAGCGCCAGTAGCAGCGTCCGCCGGCGGGACCACACCGACACCCCACCGTCGCGCCAGGCCACACCGAGCTGGTGGGCGAACAGCCACACCAGCGCCATGTTGGCCCACCCGATGAACGGCACGCCGAACGGCCAGCGGGCCAGGTCGACCAGGGCGACACCGACCGCCAGCGCCACCGACACCCCCCAGCCCCACCGCCGCTGGGCCCCAATCATCGCCGGGGCGACGGCGACAACCACCACATACACGGCCAGGAACCACAACGGCTGGGCGATGGACCCGGCCCGCACCGACGCCGGCGCCACGCCGGCCGCCGACAGCGCCGCCGCCGCCGCCGACCACACCACCACGAAGGCCAGGACCGGCCGCACCAGTCGGGTCAGCCGGCTCCCCAGCCAGGCGCCGTAGCCCCGGCCGTCGCGGATGGCCGCCGTCCACGATGCCGTGTTCGAGAACCCGCCGACGAGGAAGAACACCGGCATGATCTGGAACATCCAGGTCAGCCACTGAGCCGCCGGGGCCGCCTCCAGGATGTTGCCGGCCACCAGCCGGCCGTCCCGCCACTCAACCACGGCCATGAGCCAATGGCCGAGCATGACGACGGCCAGGGAGAAGACCCGGAGGAAGTCGACGTATCGCTCCCGGCTCGAAGGCGTGGCCGCGGCGAGCGCAGAAGCCGGACGGGGAGGGGTGACCAGAGGAAGGGTGTGGAGGCTCATGTCCTCATCGTCCGCCCGCGGCCGGCTCCGTCGCAGAGGGGACAGCCCCCAAAGTCCCCCAGGGCCACCCCCCAAACCGGCCCCAAGCCCTTCCAACCGGCCGTGGCCAAGGCGCACGATCAGGCCATGACAACTACCCCCACCTCTGGCACCCCCACCTCTGGCAACCTTGCTTCCATCCTCAGCCGCTCCGCCGCCGCGGAACCCACCAAGACGGCGATCGTCGCCGGCGACACCGAGCTCGACTACGCCACCCTCCACCTCCTCGCCCGCATGTTCGCCGGCGCCCTCCGTGACATGGGCGTGGCTCCGGGCGAGCACGTCGCGCTGGTGTTGCCCAACGTGCCCCAGTTCTCCGTCGCCTTCTTCGGCTGCCACTACGCCGGCAACCCGGTCGTGCCCCTGAACGTCCTGCTCACCGAGGACGAGCTGGCCTACCACCTGGCCGACTCCGAAGCCGTGGCCGTGGTGGCCTGGGACCTGTTCCTGCCCACCGCCCAGGCCGCCTCCGCCCGCACCCCGAGCGTGCGCCGGGTCCTGGTGGCCAAGGCCGACCTGGCCGATCTGTCGGCGCCGGCCGGCGTCGACAACCTCACCGCCGTGGTGATGACGGCCCAGCCCGTCGTCGACGCCCACCCAACGGCAGCTACGGACACCGCCGTCGTCCTCTACACCTCGGGCACGACGGGCCGGGCCAAGGGCGCCGAGCTCACGCATGCCAACCTGCTGGCCAACGCCCAGGTGCCCGAGCAGCTCGTCGGCCTCGACGCCGGCACCGTCGCCCTCGTCGCCCTGCCGCTCTTCCACGCCTTCGGCATGACGGTCATGCACAACGCGGTGCTGGCCGTGGGCGGCACGCTCGTCCTCCAGCCCCGTTTCAGCGCCGGCGAAGCCGCCACCCTGATCGAGCGCCACCGGGTGACGTTCTTCGGCGGCGTGCCCACCATGTACCTGGCCCTGCTGCACGACGGGGCCACAGCAGCTCGCGACCTGAGCAGCCTCACCTGGTGCGTCTCCGGAGGGGCGCCTATGCCGGCCGAGGTGATGGGGGAGTTCGAAGCCCGCTTCGGCGTCACCCTGCTGGAGGGCTACGGCCTGTCGGAGACATCACCGGTGGCCAGCTTCACCGTGCCGAACCGCCCCCGTACGCCCGGCTCGATCGGCTACCCGGTGCCCGGCGTCGAGCTGGCCCTACTTGGTGACGGCGGCGCCTTCGTGATCACGGCCGGCGAGCGGGGCGAGATCTGTGTGCGGGGCGACAACGTCATGAAGGGCTACTGGCGCAACCCCGAGGCCACGGCCGCCGCCATCGTCGACGGCTGGTTCCGCACCGGCGACATCGGCGTGGTCGACGCCCACGGCGCCTACCGCATCGTCGACCGCAAGAAGGACCTGATCATCCGGGGCGGCTACAACGTCTACCCCCGTGAGGTCGAGGAGGTCCTGCAGCGCCACCCGGCCGTGGCCCAGGCCGCCGTCGTCGGCATCCCTCACCCCCGCTACGGCGAGGACGTGAAGGCTGTCGTCACCCTCAAGGCCGGCGCCACGGCCACGCCCGAGGAGATCGTCGCCTGGTCCAGCACTCGCCTGGCCTCCTACAAGCGCCCCCGCACGGTTGAGATCCGCGACAGCCTGCCTGTTGGCCCCACCGGCAAGGTGCTGAAGGCCGCGCTCCGAGCGGCTTGAAGGCGCTCGACCTCTGGGGCGAAGGAGCGGACGTGAGAGCGGGCCTTGATGAGGCCGAGGCGGCCAAGTCGGGGAGGAAGGCGCTCATCGTCGCCCCGAGCCGCCGACTCAAGGCATGCGCGGCCGAGGCCGCGCATGGCGCCGCAATCGGCGGATGATCTCTGAAGACGGTGGAAACGCCCTCCACGGCGGCCCGCTCCGCGGTCTCGACTTGCAGACAGATTGTTGAGCGACGTGGCCAGATGGGGCAGCTAGCGCGCGTAACGTCAGCGCCATCCCCGAAGACGGAGATCGTGATGGCACAAACAGAGCGGGACCGCCTGGCCGACACGCCGGCCCAATGGAAGCGCTGGGGCCCCTACCTGAGCGAGCGGGCGTGGGGCACGGTGCGGGAGGACTACAGCGCCGGCGGCGACGCCTGGGACTTCTTCCCCCACGATCACGCCCAGTGCCGTACCTACCGCTGGAACGAGGACGGCCTCGGCGGCATCAGCGACGACGCCCAGCGCCTGTGCCTGGCCTTCGCCTTCTGGAACGGTCACGACCCGATCCTGAAGGAGCGCATTTTCGGGCTCACTGGAAACGAGGGCAACCACGGCGAGGATGCCAAAGAGTACTGGTGGTACCTCGACTCCACGCCCACCCACTCCTGGATGCGCTGGCGCTACCTGTACCCGCAGGCCGCGTTCCCCTACGCCGACCTGATCGACGAGAACCGCCGGCGCGACAAGTTCACCCCCGAGTACGAACTGGTCGACACCGGCGTCCTCGACGGCGACCGCTACTGGGACATCACTGCCGACTACGCCAAGGCCGGCCCCGACGACATCTGCATCCGGCTGTCGGTGCGCAACGCCGGCCCCGACGAGGCCACCATCGACGTGCTGCCGACGCTGTGGTTCCGCAACACGTGGTCGTGGGGTATCGACGACCGCCGCCCCGTCCTCACCGCCAAGGGCGGGGCGGTCATCGCCGAGCACCACAGCCTCGGCCGCCTAACCCTGACCGGCGATGGCGCACCCGACCTGGTGTTCTGCGAGAACGAATCGAACGCGGCCAAGCTGTGGGGCGCGGTGCCCA
>JANMRJ010000428.1:0-5990 GCA_031370985.1 Acidimicrobiales bacterium | reverse complement strand
GGCAAGTACATGGACTAAGGCCCACCGGCGACCTCGCCCGGAGCCGCCCCGGCGGCCACGAGCTTGGCGAGGAGGTCACGCAGGACAGTGACCTCGGCCGCGGTCAGGGCGTCGAGGCACGGCGGCGGTTCGTGCAGCCGGCGCAGGACATCCTCCCTCACCCGCTCCCCCACGTCGGTGAGGGCGATGATCTTCGCCCGGCGGTCGCCGGGGTGGGCATGGCGCGCCACGATCCCTCGCTCCTCCAGCCCGTCGACCAGCGAGGTGACGTAGGAAGCGTCGCAGCGCCACTCCCCCGCCAGGTCCTTCATGGGCCAAGGCGCGCCCGGGCGCATCGACAGCAGCGCCTTCATCAGCCCAGGCGTCAGGCCGACCGCCTCGCAGACATTGTGCATGCGGTCATGGCCCTCGGGGCTAAACACCAGCGCATAGAGGAGGCTCCACGCCTCGACGGCTTCTGTGTCCGTCCCAGTCACACCCGAAGTGTAGCCCATCCATGACCATTGTTGAATATTTCGTTTCGTCATGAAAATCATTGACTCTGCTCAACGATCGGCGCGACGATGGCACCCATGAGCGACGCAGCCATCCAGGTCGAGGATCTGGGCAAGCGGTTCGGCGACATCGTCGCCGTCGACGGGGTGAACCTCGAGGTGCCGGCCGGCACGGTGCTCGGCCTGCTGGGCCCCAATGGCGCCGGCAAGACCACGACCGTCCGGATCCTGACCACCATCCTCCGCCCCGACACCGGGCGGGCCACCGTCGGCGGCCACGATGTGGCCACCGACCCCGACGCGGTACGAACGATCATCGGCCTGGCCGGCCAGTACGCCGCGGTCGACGGCAACCTCACCGGGCGGGAGAACCTGCGCATGGTCGGCCGGCTGACCCACCAGCGCAAGGCGGTGATCGCCCCCCGGGCCGACGAGCTGCTGGAGCGCTTCAGCCTGGCCGACGCCGCCGACCGGCCGGTGCGGACCTATTCAGGGGGCATGCGCCGGCGGCTCGACCTGGCGGCCGCCCTCGTGCACAGGCCGCCCGTGCTGTTCCTGGACGAGCCGACCACTGGGCTCGACCCGCGTGGCCGCAACGACCTGTGGGCGGTGATCGGTGAGCTGGTGGCCGACGGCATGACCTTGCTGCTCACCACCCAGCACCTGGAAGAGGCCGAGCGCCTGGCCGACCGGATCATGGTCATCGACGGCGGGCAGGTCATAGCCGAGGGCACGGCCGCGGAGCTGAAGCATCGGCTCGGGAACACCATCATCGAGGTGCGCCTGCCCGACGCGGCCGCGGCCGAGCGCGCTCGGATACACCTTGAGCCGGTGGGCGCCGCCGAGGTCCTCAACGACGGCCGCACCGTCGCCCTCACCGTGGGCGACGCCGGCCGAGCCGTGCTGGAAGTAGTTCGCACGCTCGACGCCGGCGACCTCACGCCGGAATGGCTGACCGTGCGCGAACCGACCCTCGACGATGTCTTCCTCCAGCTCACGGGGCATACGGCCGCCGACGCACCACCAGGCGCATCAGCCGACGCGGCGCCGGCCCGAGGCGGCCGTGGCCGCAAGCGAGGTGCAGCATGACCACGACGACGTTCCCGACTGGCTCCGAGACGCTCGAGCACCGCTCGAAGCTCGGATGGGCCGTCCACGACGCCCTGGCCGTCGCCCACCGCAACCTCATCGCCCTCTTCCGGGTGCCGACCACGCTGGTGTTCTCCACCATCCAGCCCGTGATCTTCGTGCTCATGTTCCGCTACGTGTTCGGCGGCTCGATCCAGATCCCCGGCTACCGGTACGTCGACTACCTGATGGCGGGCATCTTCGTTCAGACCGTCACGTTCGGGAGCATCAACACCGGCATCGGCCTGGCCGAGGACCTGTCGAAGGGCCTCATCGAGCGCTTCCGCTCCCTGGCCATGGCCCGCTCGGCCGTGCTCGCCGGCCGCACGAGCGCCGACGCGGTCCGTAACCTCATCGTGATCGTCCTGATGGTCACCGTCGGCTTCCTGGTCGGGTTCCGGGTCCACTCCAACGTCTTCGGCTTCCTCGGTGCGGTCGGCCTGCTGCTGCTGTTCGGCTTCGCCATGTCGTGGGTAATGGCCCTCATCGGACTGTCGACGGGGAACGCGGAGGCGGCCCAGGCCGCGTCGTTCCCGCTCATGGCCGTGCTGGTCTTCGCCTCGAACGCCTTCGTGTCGACCCGGACCATGCCCGGCCCGCTGCGGGCCTACGCCGAGCACCAGCCGGTGACCGCCGCGGTCGACGGCGTCCGCGCCCTGCTCAACGGCGGCCCGATGGCCTCCAAGGCGCTGACATCGGTGGCGTGGTCGCTGGCGATCGTGGCCGTGTTCGCTCCCCTTGCCGTCCGCCGGTACCGGCGGTCGTCCTAGCACGCCGGTTCACAGGCGGTTCACAGGGGGTTCACAGCCGCCCCGGCCACACTGGAGAGGCCATGACTGAGAAGGCCCGCATCCTGGTCGTCGACGACGAGCCGAACATCACTGAACTCGTCAGCATGGCCTTGCGCTACGAGGGCTTCGAGGTCGAGGTGGCCGGCGACGGCCGGACCGCCGTCGCCCGCGCTGCCAGCTTCCGGCCCCACCTGATGGTCCTCGACGTGATGCTCCCCGACATCGACGGCTTCGGGGTGCTCAAGCGCATCCGGGCCGATGGCCAGCCCCTGTCCGTCGTGTTCCTCACGGCCCGGGACGCCACCGAGGACAAGATCAACGGCCTGACCCTGGGCGGCGACGACTACGTCACCAAGCCGTTCAGCGTGGAGGAGCTGGTGGCTCGGGTGCGGGCCGTCCTGCGCCGAACCAACGGTGCCGGCGCAGGCACCAGCCGCCTTTCCTTCGCCGACCTCGAGCTCGACGAGGACACCCGGGAGGTGTGGCGGGGTGACGAGCCCATCGAGCTGACCGCCACGGAGTTCAAGCTCCTGCGATACCTGATGCTCAACGCCCGCCGGGTGCTCTCGAAGGCCCAGATCCTCGACCATGTGTGGCAGTACGACTTCGGCGGTGACGCCAACGTCGTCGAGACCTACATCAGCTACCTGCGCAAGAAGGTCGACAAGACCGAGCCCCGGCTCATCCACACCGTCCGGGGGGTCGGCTACACGCTTCGCGTTCCAGCCACCCGGTAACGCCGCCTGATGTCGCTCCGTACCCGCCTGCTCTTCGGCCTGCTCGGGCTGGTGTCGATCGGGCTGGTCGCGTCCGACCTCATCACCTACCGGTTTCTGCAGTCCTTCCTCATGCGCCGGCTTGACGAGCAGGTGCGGGCCTCGGTCGACCCGATCGCCAGTCGGCTGTCGGCCGGGGAACGCCGCAGCCCGCCGCTCAACCGCACCGCGGTGCCCGGCGGCACCTACGGTGCTGTGGTCGACAACTCTGGGAACGTCCTGGTCAGCCGACCCTTCGGCTACGAGGGCGAGCACCTGGACAGCCTCCCCCAACCCCGGCTCACCGTTGGCGACCTGACCCGCCTGCAGCCGTTCACCACCACGGCGGTCGAGCGCGGGGCACCCGGCTTCCGGGTGCTCGTCGAGCCACTGCCCGGCAACGACGGCAACCTCGTCGTGGCCGTGCCGATGAACGACGTGGTCCAGACGTTGCACCGCCTGCTCGTGATCGAATGGGTCACCACGATGGCAATACTGGCCGGGGTCGGCGGCCTGGCACTGGTCGTCGTCCGGGCCGGGCTCCGCCCGCTGGAGGACATCGGCAGCACTGCCGGTGCTATCGCCGAGGGCGACCTGAGCCGGCGGGTCGAGCGGGCCGAGCCCCGGACCGAGGTGGGGCGGCTCGGCCTGTCGCTCAACGCCATGCTGTCGCAGATCCAGGCCGCGTTTGAGGCCCGCGAGGCATCGGAGGACCGCCTCCGGCGCTTCGTTGCCGACGCGTCCCACGAGCTGCGCACGCCACTCACGTCGATTCGTGGGTATGCCGAGATGTTCCGCCGGGGGGTCGCCGACCGGCCTGCCGACCTGGCCACCTCGATGCGCCGGATCGAGGAGGAGTCGGCCCGCATGAGCGTGCTGGTCGACGACCTCCTGCTCTTGGCCCGCCTCGACCAGGGCCGGCCCTTGGAACGCCAACCGGTCGACCTGGCCCGAGTCGCCGCCGACGCCGTGTTCGACGCCCGGGTGGTCGAGCCCGGACGCCGGATCGAGCTGCACGGGCCGGAGGTGGCCATGGTCATCGGCGACGACCTCCGCCTGCGCCAGGTGGCGGCCAACCTGCTGGCCAACGCCCGCCAGCACACCCCGCCGACGGCCGAGGTGCGGGTGGAAGTTCGCGAGAAGGACGGCTGGGTGGTGCTAGAGGTGGCCGACGACGGCCCGGGCCTGTTCCCCGCCGAGTCCGAGAGAGTCTTCGAGCGCTTCTACCGCTCCGACCCGTCGCGCACCCGGAACCTGGGTGGCACCGGCCTCGGCCTGTCGATCGTGGCCTCGGTGGCCGAGGCTCACGGCGGGCACGCCCGGGTGGAGTCGACGCCGGGCCGGGGCGCGAGGTTCCGGGTCGAGCTGCCGGCGGCGGCCGCCGGCGACCGGTCAGTGACCGCCGAAGGCGAGGGCGGCGACAAGGTCCATGCGCACCAGCTCGTCGAGGCGGCGCTCGATGTGGAGCGAGTACGCCGCCCCTTCCGGCGTCGCCCCGATGGCGACCTCGGTCACGACCGGTGAACAGCGCGGGTCCGTCCCTGGGACCTCAGCGATCCCAACCGACTGCGACTGCTCGAGCCGCAGCTCTTCACGTACCCACGCCTCCAGCGCATCAACGGAACTCATGGACCGCATCTTCTCACTTGACTCGCAGGCGGTTCCCAGGATGCTCACAGGCAGCGGTGGCTTACTACTGACATGAGCGCGACCGGCGACCTCACGTCCCGCCCTGGCCCCGGGTCCCCCCACCCGCGGCAAGGGCGGAGCGCAGCGGGTCGTCGGTCACGCCCGGCGGCCGCCCTGCCCCACCCGGGGCTTGGCGGCCGCCTTTCTCTCCCTGCGTCCGCGTTCGAACACCTGAGGTGACCGACATGCCCGTCGACTTCGACTTCCCTGAGGCGCCCGGCGCGGTGCCTGCTCCGTTCCAGCAGCCAGGACCGTTCGAGCGGCCGGCGCCGGGGACCCTCCAGTTTGAGGCGCCGGCCCACACCCCTCCCCCGCCGCCTGCCGCCCCACAGTCCCGCCCCGGCGGATTGGCCCCGAGGTGGCTGGCCCTGATTGTCGCCGGCTCCCTGCTCTCCGGCGGCGCCGCCGGCACGGTCGCCTCCCGGATGTCCGACGGTAGCGCCAGCGCGTCCGGCAGCAACGCCGCCTCCGTCTCGACCTCCAACAACGGCAGCGTGATCACCCAGACGGGCGATGTCCAAACCATCCTGGGCAAGGTTCAGCCCGGCGTGGTCTACATCCACACCCAGGCGTCGCGCGGTGGACGATTCTTCCCGACCCAGGGCGCCGGCACGGGCGTCGCCCTCACCGCCAGCGGTGAGGTGCTGACCAACGCCCATGTGGTGGCCGGCGCCACCTCGATCAAGGTCAACCTGGCGGGCGAGTCCCAGGCCCGCGACGCCACCCTGGTGGCCGCCGACAGCGGCAACGACCTCGCCCTGATCCGTATCACCGGCGCCAGCAACCTCAAAACCGTCGAGCTCGGCAAGTCCGGCGACCTGCGGGTGGGCGACGACGTGGTTGCCATCGGCAACGCCCTCGACCTCAAGGGCGGGTTCACCGTCACCCGGGGAATTGTCTCGGCCCTCGACCGCTCGATCACCGCCGAGGACGGCGGCACCCTCAGCGGGCTCATCCAGACCGACGCCGCCATCAACCCGGGCAACTCGGGTGGCCCCCTGGTCAATGCCGGCGGCCAGGTCGTCGGCATCAACACCGCGGTCGACGGCCAGGCCCAGAACATCGGCTTCGCCATCGCCATCGACAAGGCCAAGCCGATCGTCGACAGGCTGCGCAGCGGCCAGAGCACGGCC
>JANMRJ010000208.1:0-5233 GCA_031370985.1 Acidimicrobiales bacterium | reverse complement strand
CCGAAGGCATTCGGCCGACGACGAGGAGGAATGACAGGGATGGGCAAGCGAACGGGTTGGGACGACATCAAGGCGCAGAAGCCCCTCACCGAAGAGGGACGCGCCGCCTATGAAGACGAAGCCCGGATCAGCGCCTTCCGCGCCCTCGTGCACCGACTGCGCACCGAGGCCGGCTTGACCCAGGCCGAGCTGGCCGCCCGGATGGGCACCACTCAGTCGGCCATCGCCCGCATGGAGGGCGGCGGGGCCCGCCCGAGCCTGGAGACGCTTGAACGTCTCGCCGGCGCCGTGGGGGCTGAGCTCGTGGTCGGGGTGGGGGAGAAGCTCTCGGACAACCGCAGCATCGCCAAGCTGGTGCGCGAGGGCCACGCCGTCATCCGCCGGGCCGGCTGAGCGAGCCAGCATGCGAGGATGAGTAGGGACTGCACCTTCTGCCGGATCGTCGAGGGAGCGCTGCCATCGACTCGCGTGTTCGAGAGCGGCTCAGTCCTCGTGTTGATGGATATCGATCCGGTGACGCCTGGGCACCTTCTCGTGATTCCCAAAGAGCATCTCCCCGCCCTGGCGGACCTGTCCGATGAGCTCGCTTGCGAGATCTTCTCAGTTGCCCGGAGGATGGCCGCTGCGCTGCGCCGTACGAGCCTTCGGTGTGAAGGAATCAACCTCCTCTACGCGGACGGTGAGGCCGCCTTTCAAGAGGTCTTCCACGCCCACCTTCATGTGTTCGCGCGGTTCCCCGACGACGGCTTCGTGATCAGCGCCAACTGGGGCTCGGAGCCGGACCGATCCGAGCTCGAGGCGATCGCCTCGCAGGTTCGGGAGGCGAACAGTTGACGGACGATCCCGCCGGCCCGACCCCGTCAGCGGAAGAGGTCCTCCGCCGGCGGGCGGACGATCTCGGACCGCACCGAGGAGTCCCGGAACCACGTCGGGTCGACGCCGCGGATGATCGCCGCGGCGATACCCGCCGCCTTCCCCATGACCAGCTCGGCGGCCGCGGCCAGCTCGTCGGCCACCGCCACCTCTGTGACCTCGATCGTGCGGCCGAGGGCGTCGGGGGTGCCCCGCAGGTCGACAACGGCGGCGATGCCGGCGCAGCCGATGGCCACGTCGGTCACGCCCTGGCGCCAGGTGCGGCCGAAGGTGTCCGAGACGATCACGCCGACATCGACCCCGGGAGCGTTGCGGAGCCCGTCGCGGATGCGGCGGGCCGAGCGGTCGGCGTCGAGCGGTAGCAGGGTGACGAAGCCGTGGGGGACGTTGGAGCGGTCGATGCCGGCGTTGGCGCACACGAACCCGGCCGCGGTCTCGGCGATGACGAGATCGCCCCGCCGGCGCAGGACGCGTACGCACTCGGCCTCCACGACCGCGGCGTAGGCGCCCGGGTCGTCGGGGTCGACGGCCACCATCCGCCCCTCGGCCTTGGACACCACCTTCTGGGTTACGACGAGCACGTCGCCTTCGTGGAGCTCGGCACACGCGGCCAGCAGGGGCGCCAGCCGGTCCCCAGGGCGAACCTCGGGCAGCCCCTCGACGGGGATGATTTCCAGTCGCCTCACGCCGCTGCGTCCACCACAGCAGCCAGGACGGCCGACGCCAGGGCCGCGGCCTCCGCCGGCCCCCGCATCACCGCCGGCGTGACCACGCAGCGCATGCCGGCGGCCTCGACGGCCGGCGCCAGCGCGGCGTCGGCGTCGTCGACCACGAGCGTGGCGGCCAGGGACGCGTAGAGGCGGGCCACGCCGACCACGGACACCTCGTGGCCGAGCTCGGCCAGGAGGCGGTCCGCCGGCCCCTTGAGGGCGGCGCCGGCCACGATCGGCGACACCGCGACGACCCGGTCGCGGCGGGCCACGACGGCCTCTCGCACGCCGGGGACGGCCAGGAGCGGGCCGATGGAGACGATGGGGTTCGACGGGCAGATTACGACCACGCCGGCGCCAGCCAGCGCGTCGAGGACCCCCGGCGCCGGCCTGGCCGTCTCCGCGCCGCGGAACCGCACCCCACGGACGACGACCGAGTGGGCCCGGCGCACGAAGTAGTCCTGAAAGCCGATCTCGCCCTCGTCCTCGACATCCATCAGTGTTTCGAGCCGGTCGTCGGTCACGGGCAGCACCGAGACCTCCACGCCCCACGCGGCAGTGATCTCGGCCGTCACCGTCGACAGTGGTGCCCCGTCGCCGAGCCGCTGGGTGCGGAAGAGATGGGTGGCCAGATCCCGGTCGCCGAGGCCGAACCACCCCAGCCGTGACGGGTACCGGGCCAGGGCCTCCATCGCCACCCACGTCTCGCCCTCCAGGCCCCATCCCCGTTCCCGGCTGATGGCGCCGGCCAGGGTGTAGGTGACGGTGTCGAGGTCCGGGCTGATGTGGAGGCCGTGGAGGACGGCGTCGTCGCCGGTGTTGATGACGGCGACCACCCGCCCAGGGTCGACGACGTCGACCAGCCCCCGCAGGAACCGGGCCGCGCCCACCCCCCCGCACAGGGCGGTGACCATGGGCGCAGTCAGCGCCGCTCTCGGCGCTCGGCTGCCACCACTTCGATCCAGTGGGCCATGCGAGGCACGCTATCGTTCGGTATCCAGGACTTCAGCCGAGACGTCGTCGTCATCGGGGGCTGCGGGCGGGTCGGCCTTCCACTCGGGCTGGCGTTCGCCGATCGGGGCCTCCGGGTGACACTGTTCGACATCAACCCCGTCGCGGTCGCGCGGGTGGGTGCCGGAACCCTGCCCTTCGACGAGCCGGGGGCGGCCGAGGTGCTGGCCCGGGTGGCCGGGACCACCCTCGAGGCCACCACCGACCCGGCGCGCGTCGCCGACGCTGAGCACGTGATCATCGTCATCGGCACGCCCATCGACGAGCACCTCAACCCCGTGCCCCAAGCCGTGCCGAACGCGGTGGCGGCGGTGGCCGAGCACCTCCGTGACGGGCAGCTACTCGTGCTGCGCAGCACCTTGTACCCCGGCGTCACCGCCATGGTCGAGCGCCTCGTCGCCGGCATGGGGAAGGATGTCGACGTGGCGTTCTGCCCCGAGCGCATCGCCGAGGGCAAGGCCATGACGGAGCTGTTCGAGCTTCCGCAGATCGTCTCGGCCCGCACCGCGCGGGCCATGGAGCGCTCGGCCAAGCTGTTCCGCAGCCTGACCTCACAGGTCGTGCCGCTGGCGCCGGAGGAGGCCGAGCTGGCCAAGCTGTTCACCAACACCTGGCGCTACATCCGCTTCGCCATCGCCAACCAGCTGTTCATGATCGCCAACGACTACGGCCTCGACTTCGAGCGCATCCGCGACGCCATGGCCCTCGACTACCCCCGGGCCGCAGACCTCCCGGGCGCCGGGTTCGCCGCCGGCCCGTGCCTGCTCAAGGACACCATGCAGCTGGCCGCGTTCAACAACAACAACTTCACTCTCGGCCACGCGGCGATGATGGTCAACGAGGGCCTCCCGCTGTACCTCGTCCACCGGCTCGAGCAGCGCTTCGACCTGGCCACGCTGACCGTCGGTATCCTCGGGATGGGCTTCAAGGCTGGCTCCGACGACCCCCGCGACAGCCTCAGCTACAAGCTGAAGCGCATCTTGAAGTTCAAGGCGGCCGGCGTGCTGACCACCGACCCGCATGTCGTCACCGACACCGACCTCGTGGCGCTCGACGAGGTGCTGGAGCGGGCCGATGTCCTGGTGATCGGCACCCCGCACCCTTCCTACGCCGAGCTGAAGCCCCGCCAGCCCGTGGTCGACATCTGGAACCTGTACGGCAACGGGGTGGCAGTGTGACCACGGGCTCCCAGCCGCGCGTCTCGGTCGTGATCCCGGTCCACAACGAGGGCGAAGCCATCGTGGCCTGCCTCGACCGGGTCTTCGAGGCGGTGACGCTGCCATGTGAGATCCTCGTGGTGTACGACACCCCGGACGACACCACCGTGCCGTACCTGGAGAAGTACGCGGTGGCCGAGTCCCGCCTGGTGCCCACGCTGAACACCTACGGCCGGGGCCCCGCCGACGCCATGCGCTACGGCGTCGACCAGTCCGAGGCGCCGGTGGTGGTCGTCACCATGGCCGACGGCTGCGACGACCCCCAGCAGATCGACGACCTCGCCCGCCTCGTCGAGCGCGGGGTGGTGGTGGCCGCCGCGTCCCGGTACTCCCGCGGCGGCCAGCAGGTGGGCGTGCCGACGATCAAGCGGGCCATCTCCAAGGCCGCCGGCCTGACGCTGCACTGGTTCGCCCGCGTCGGCACCCACGACGCCACCAACTCGTTCAAGGCCTACTCGAAAGCCTTCATCCAGGAGGTCGGCATCCAGTCCGACGCCGGCTTCGAGATGGGCATCGAGTTGGTGTCCAAGGCCCGCCGCCTACGCCGGCCCGTCGCCGAGCTGCCGACCATCTGGCTCGACCGCACGGCCGGCGTCTCCAACTTCAAGATGGCGGCATGGCTGTCGCGCTACCTCCGCTGGTACCTCCTGGCCTTTGGCCCGAGGTTGGATCTGCAGGAGCTCAACCGTCGCACCGGAAGGAAAAGTTCGTGAGTCGCGTATTGGTTTCGGGGGCCTCGGGCTTCATCGGGGGCTACGTGGTCGAGGAGCTGCTGGCTCGCGGCCACTCGGTCGTGGGGGTCGACAACTTTTCCAAGTACGGCAAGGTGGCCAAGTCGTACGACGCGCACTGCAACTACCAGCTGGTCGAGGGCGACTGCCGCGACGTCGCCCTCATGGCCAACTTGCTGTCGGGGTGCGACCACTTCATCGCCGGCGCCGCCCTCATCGGCGGGATCTCCTACTTCCACACCTACGCCTATGACCTGCTGGCGGCCAACGAGCGCATCACCGCCGCGAGCTGCGACGCGGCCATCGCCGCCCACAAAGCCGGACGGCTCCAGAAGGTCACCTACATGTCGTCGTCGATGGTGTTCGAGTCGGCCGACATGTGGCCCTCCTACGAGGGCCAGGAGCACGACGTGCCGCCGCCCAAGTCGTCCTACGGGTTCCAGAAGCTGGCCGTGGAGTACTTCGCCCACGCCGCCTGGGACCAGTACCAGCTGCCGTTCACGATCATCCGCCCGTTCAACTGCGTGGGCGTTGGCGAGGGCCGGGCCCTGGGCGACGTGGAGGTCCTGTCGGGCAACGTGAAGCTGGCCATGAGCCACGTGGTGCCCGATCTGGTCCAGAAGGTGCTCAAGGGCCAGGACCCGCTCCACATCCTCGGCGACGGCTCCCAGATCCGCCATTACACATACGG
>JANMRJ010000203.1:0-6152 GCA_031370985.1 Acidimicrobiales bacterium | reverse complement strand
GCCGCTGACTCGGCATCGGCCGTCTCGACCGAAGTGGAGCCGCGTCGGGACGTGATGAACTCGCCCATGCCCATCGCGACGATGTCATCTGCCTCGTCGGGCCGGAGGTCGATGGTGCCCCCGACGGGCGGCCATTCCTCGTTGTCACGATAGCCGTTGATCTTGGCCCGCATGCGGACCGTGACGAGCTTGTCTGTCATGGGGAATGGTTCCTTTCGTTTGGATGTCTGGGCCGGACAGCCGTGGCGGACCGTCCGGCCCGAGGGGAATGCGCTTAGGCGGCGTTGCCGACGTACACCTTGACGGCGCCCGTGGTGTCCAGCAGGTTCCCGTCAGCGCGGTAGCTGACGCGGAACGAGACGAGGCCGGTCCCGAACGCGAACTCGTCGCTGCGCTCGAACCGGATGCCCCGCACCTGGCGGATGAAGTAGCGCGGCACGACGCCGAACACGACCGACTTCGCGCTGAGGCCGGTGGCGGCTACATCCGGATTGCTGACGATGGGGAACCCGAGCAGCCGATCGGCGACCGGCTCGTTGAAGGCTCCGAAGCCTCCGGGCTGCCAGATGTACTGGCCGCTCGTGGCGTCCTTGATCTTGCGGATCGCGGCGATCGTCGTGTCTCGCGCCATCCACACGCAGCCCGGGAGCGCCCGGTACGGTGGGACGACGCTGTACAGCAGGTCGATCAGCTCGTTGCTGGTCGGCACGCCAACGATCCCGGCGCCGCCGGTGATGCCGGTGGTCGCCTTCGGGACGATCCCGTTGGGCTTGGAGGCCCCGCTCCCGACGGTGAAGTCCGTATTGACGGCCACACCGAGGCCGACACCGGCCTGCTCGGAGATCCAGGGCAACAGGTCGACACCCTCATCCTCGACCAGTTCGGTCGAGAGCTGGATGAGGCCGCCGTACTTCCACGCGCCCAGAGTGATGAAGGCCGAGAAGGTCGGCTCCACATTCGTGAACGTGCCACCTTCGGCGACGATCGCCATAGTGCTGTTGGCGGAGGTCCGCGGGAACTGCTTGTTCTCGCCCGACGTCGTCTCGATCGTCGTCGCGAGCTTGGGCATTGGTCCGACCTGGACCATGTGCCACATGAGCTGATCGTAGAACGACGTTGGCACCGGGGCGCCGGTTGCTGCCGTGGTGATCGCGGCGCGCGACTCGGAGGTCGAGTCACGGAACGCCCGCTCTTCGGCCTTCGTCGAACCCTTCGCCTGGGTGAGCAGGCGGGTCGTCTTGCGGTCCTTGCCGGGGATGACGTCGACGGAGTTCAAGCCACCCATAGCGAGCGAGCGGAACGAAGCGTCCAGCTCGGAGTCGAGGGTCGGCGTCTCGCCGCCGGACGATTCCGGCCTGCTGGCACCGAAGGCTGCCCCGTACTTCGCGCGGGCCTCGTCGGCCTGCCGAGCTCGGTTCTCCTGAGCGACGTACTCGGTGATCCGGACGTCGATCCGTTCGAGCTGGCCCTCGGTTCGGGAGCCGTCGGGGGCGGTGCCGCCGATCAGCTTGTCGACGTGCTGCTGGTCTTCGGCCGAGAGGTCACGGAACTCGCCGGCAGCCCGGTCGATGAGCGTCTTGGCCTCTTCCCACAACTTCTTGCGCTGCTCGTGCAGTGCGATGATCGTGTCTGACACGTTCGTGTCTCCTGTACATGGTGATGGGGGATGTCCCGTCCGCTCCAGGTGGTGACGCGCCTCGGTGGTGGCCTCTGGTGGGCTCCGGGCGAGGGCGCTCCGGGCTAGTGGATCGGCGCGAAAAGTTCGGCGAGGCGGAGGCGCGTCTGCGCCAGATGCAGCTTCGGTGCGGCATTCATTGACATGTCGGTCATGGGCTCGTCAGGCTCAAGCCGATCGATCGCCTTCTCCAGCAGGTCGCCCTCGGCCGCGGTCAGCGGCTCGCCGGCGCGGAGCTTGTCGATTGCAGCGCCGAGCAGCACCGGGTCCGCGAGCAGGAAGCCTGCGAGATCCTCAAGGCTGCGCATGGATGCCGTGGTCGCTGCGTAGGCCGGATCGTGGCCGGTGAGCACCGAGACCTCAAAGAGGGCGACGTCGAGCAGGTCTCGCTTGGTGCCGTCCTCAGACCAGCGGTCGCCGCCCTTGGTCGGCGCGAACGTGAATGACATCGAGTTCACATCGCGTCGGCGCATGAGCACCGCTAGGTCATTGCCATAGGACGTCGGGGCCGCATCGGCATCGGCAATCAGGCCGTGGGAATCCTCAGATAGACGCAGGGTGGTGGCCCTCGTCGTCGCGAGCAGCCGCTCGGGGTTGTGGTCGACGAGCAGCCGGATCTGGCGGTCCGGCTGGCCGATCGAGCGACGGAATGCGCCCGGCTTGACCGTCTCGATGAATGGCAACGGCTGCGACGGCGAGTCGAATACCGCGGCGTAGCCGGTGAAATGCAGGCCATCGCCGGTCTCGCGGATCTCGAACTCGGTGACGATGGCGCGAGTCTCGGTCTTCATGCTCCGTTCCCTCCTGGGAGTTTGGCCTTCGGGATGGCGGCCGCCGGGACGTTCGCCTTAGGGACGGCGGGATGCAACGCCGTGAGCGCGGGCGCCTTCGGGGTCGCCTGCGGCGTGCCCGGCGGATCTTCGCTCAGCGGTTGCGGATATTCGCTCCACGGGGCGACGGGATTGAAGTCGATGGCCGGCTGCAACTGACGCGGTGGGAGGCCGGTGTGCTGGATGGGCGGCAGCCCGGCGGCTGCGACGGATTCGGTCGGATCGAAGCCGGCCCAGACGAGCGTCCGGACGTTCTCGAACCGCTGCCGGAGCACGGCATCCGGGGCCGCCGCGACGTTGAGCTGGGTCAGCGGCACGTCCAGACCCGGAACCGGGGCGAAGTCCTCTTCGCTGCGGGCATCGGAGCGAAGAATGAAGCCGGCATTGATACCGATCGCATGGGCCTCATAGCGCGTTTTTATGTCTCCGCGGAGCAGCCCGTCCGCGGTAAAGCGCATGAATGACTGGCCGGGGACGATCCGCTGGTAGCCGGCCTCGATTCGCTCGAGGAGAGGTCGCACGCCGTACACCACGAACTCAATCGCCTGCGCCTCGACCGAGGCATAGCTCACAGCGCCGGGCTGGGTGTCCTGGATGAGATGCGGCGGGACACGGAAGACCCGCGCCGTTTCGTTGAGCTGGAACCGGCGCAGTTCGATGAATGACTGGTCAGGCGGAATGGAGTTCGCGACGTACTTCGCCCCGCCGGTCAGAACGCCCGTGCGATGGCTCTTCTCCGCTCCGGCATGGCGGGACTCGAACTTGTCCCGGAGCATGTCGGCGTCGTCCTGGGTCATGTCGGCGTCCGTCGTGATGAGGCCCGACAGCGTCGCCCCCTGCCCGAAGAACTTGGCGACGAATTGCTCGGCGACCTTCGTGAGTCCGAGCGCTTCCTTGTTCTGCTCCACCGGACTGACACCCCGGACCTTGCCGGGAATGCGCAGCAGCGGGATGTGCAGGATGTCGTCGGGTCCGAGATTGTCAATCGTGCCGTTCGGGCCGCGCCATGTGTAGATCGGGCTGACGCCATCGCCCGCCAGCCGAATGTCGACCGCCCGTGGATTGAGGACGATGGTCTCAACGACGTCGCCACCGGGCTCCGCTCGGGTGGTGAGCGTGAAGCTGTTGCCGTCCAGCAGCAGGCTGTAGACGACCTGGGTGAAGTGATCGATCCGCGTCATGGATGGGTCGCGCACGATCGGCGTGTCGAGCCATCCGGGCCGCGGGTAGGCCGGGGTCAATGCCCCGCCGACCCGGCGGTACGTGCCGACCGGCAGTGTCGCCACCGAGTCCGCGAGAAGCCGCACGCACGCGAAGACCGCGGTCTCCTGGAACGCCGTCTCCTGACTGATCTTCTGGCCGGCCGCCGTGTTGGTCATGCCGGTCAGCAGGTCAGCGCCCCAGATGGCCTGATAGGTCAGGGCGACGCGCTGCTCCGTCAGTGTCCGGGCGAGGAACCCCATCAGGACTTCCTCGGTGCGGCGAGGGCGAGACCGAGCGCGAGGCTTACCGTGCCCACGACGAGCCAGGGACCGGCAGGGGCGATGTACGAAGCGCCGACGGCAACGAGAGCCGTACCGATCGCGAGGAATGCGCCTTCGATGCCGATGCCGGAGGCCGCGTCCTGAATGAGATCCCGCAACGCTGCGGCTGCTCGGGTCATAGAGCCTCCGGGCTTGCTCAGTAGAAGTTCGGGACGGTGGGCCGCGGCGTCGGGTTGCTCGCGTGGAAGGTGGCCCGATCGTAGGCACCAACGGCACAGATGCCGAGGTCGATGGAACGCGGCGAGCCGCGATGCTCTTTGACTGGCCGAGGACCGAGCCGGTCGGTTTTGAGTGTCATGTTGCCGACGTGGCGGATCAGTCGCGGGTCGCCATCGTGGGTCAGCCCGCCGCCGATCACGGCATCGTAGAACTTGGCCCAGGCGGCCACCATGCGCGGCGGTGACGAGGTGGCGTATTCGAGGACCGGCAACCCTGCCGCCTCCCATTGCTCCATCAGCTGCGCCCAACGGAACGGGTCGCACGGCAGCTCGACGACCTTGCGATCCCGGCACGTCTCGCGGACCACCCGATCCACGTCGCCAATGTCGACCCGCCAATTGGGATCGTTCGGCGGCCGTTCCCAGACGTCGATGACGAACTCATGCGGCCGCTCTTCGACGGTAGCGCCCAGCAGTGCCGTGCAGTCGTGGTTGAATGAGCCATCGAAGAACAGGACGATCGGCTCGTCGGGACCGACCACCCGCTCGGCTTCGCGTGTCTCAAAGATCCCGGACGGCAGGGCCGCCGTGGTGGCATTCACCCATTGGTTGCGCCGCTTGATCAGGAACTCCGACTCACTCATGCCGCCCGACAGCGCCTTGCGCGCCTGACCGGCCAGTTCGTCGGGATCGAGGATGACGCCGAGGCCCGGGTTGGCTTCCCGCCAACTGATCGGGTCGCTGATGGGCCGGTCCGCTCGCGCCTCCCACCAGGCCATGAAGAATGACGGGTCGTCAACCTCACCCGATGCGACGCGGAGGCCGTACTGATAGAGCGTGTAAGCGATCGAGTCGCGCCCCGATGTGTCGGATCGGACGCCGGCAGTGGTCACGATCAGCATGAGCGGATCGATGCGCGCGCCCATCGCGAGGGCCATGACGTCGTATAGATCCCGGTTCGGCCAGGCGTGCAGCTCATCCGCGATGACGAGGGTCGGTGACAAGCCTTCCTTGGTGTACGCCTCGGAGCTCAGCGCCCGGTAGACAGAGCCGGTGGCGGGGTATTCGATGACGTCGCGGTAGAGGCGCAGGAGACCCGACAGTTCGGGGTCCAGCTCGACCGTCCGGCGAGCCGCCTGGAAGACCAGCTTGGCCTGCGCCCTGTCCGCTGCGCACGAGTAGACCTCGGCGCCCTCGCCCTCGAGCATGAGGCCGTAGATTGCCATCGGGGCGACGATGCCTGACTTACCGTTCTTCCTGCCCATGCCCCATAGGGCGGTCCGATGCTTGCGCCGCCCGTTCTCGCGTGCGAACGTCCGACCAATGAGCTCGCGCTGCCAACCCTGGACCGGCAGGAGCATCCCGGTCTTGCCGGCAATGCTGTCTTTGGTGATCCGGCCATAGGCGCCGATGAAGTCCAGCACGTCCGCGCCATCGCCGGCGCGCACCGCCGCGGCAGAGACGTCGGTCAGGTGTCGCGGAGGCCACCCGCTCGGGCGACGCGCCGGGCCGCCAGTTCGTCGAGCCTGCTCTGCGCCTTCACTTCGGCGACTCCGAGCCGGCTGCGATCGGAGGGCGACAGGCCCAGGAGCGATTGCCATCTGGTGATCTGTACCTCCGTGGTGGCTAGTGCGCCGTGGGCCGGGTTGAGGTAGGCGTAGCCCTTGTCGGTGTACAGGACGTAACCGCCCTCGCCGAGCAACGCCTCAAGTGCGGAGGCGCGATCGATGGCGCCGCAGTACATCCGCAGGATGGTCAGGTCGGACGGGGCGATCCACGGACAGGAGTTGAGTACGTGGCGCCACTCTGCCGCCCCGACGTCACCCAGCATGTTGGGCGGCGTCATGTCGCGCGGAGCCGGGTTGATGATGGTCAGTGCGCTCGGGGTCCGATCCTTGCGCAGCGTCCCGCGACGACGCTTGAGCTCGGTCGGCTGCGGCTTCGG
>JANMRJ010000142.1:0-4684 GCA_031370985.1 Acidimicrobiales bacterium | reverse complement strand
CCGCTGGATCGGACCGGACATGCCCGGCTTCGGCGAGTCGACCCCGCTCACGGAGGTGCCGCATTCGATCGACGGCTTCGCGAGGTGGCTCACCGCCTTCGTTGACGCTCTTGGCCTCACCGGAACGGCCGTGATCCTCGGCCACAGCTTCGGCAGCATGATCTCGGCCCGGGCGCTCGAGGCCGGGCTGACGACGCCCGCTCTCATTCTCGTGAACCCGATCTCCACATCGGGGCTCGAGGGACCGAGCAAGTGGGCCACGAAGCTCACCGTCGCCTTCTACCGCCTCGCTGGCAGGCTTCCGAACCGCGCCGGCGACTTCCTGCTCAAGCGCTGGACCGTCGTGCAGTTCATGAGTTCCACCCTGGCCAAGACGAAGGACAGGGCGCTCCGGCGCTGGATCCATGATCAGCACCACACCTACTTCAACAACTTCGCCAGCCGCGACTCGGTGGTCGAGGCATTCGAGGCCTCGGTCGGCTCCGACGTGAGCACCTATGCCGCGGGAGTCCGGGTCCCCACGCTCCTGGTGGCCGCGGAACTCGACGACATCACCCCGGTGCAGGCTCACCGTGACCTGGTCGCCACGATGACGGATGCCCGGCTCGAGCTGCTCATGGGTGTCGGCCACCTCATCCACTACGAGGTTCCGGAACTCGCCGCGGCCGCCATCGAGAAGTTCCTCCTCGAGCAGGGCCTGCTCGCGCCGGCGCAGGGCAGCCCGGCGCCGGAGCCGACCGCGGAGGGGCCCCGCCAGCCGTGAAGGTCATCTTCGACTGCCGTTACACGCGTCTGAAGCGCCACGACGGGATCAGCCGCTACACGGCCGGCCTGGTCGGCGCATTCGCCAAGCTGCACCCGGTGACCATGCTCATCAGCGACGAACGTCAGTTGGCGATGCTGCCGGACCTGCCGTGGGTGCTCGGCCGCCCGGGAACCAGCGCCCTCGAGCCGTTCATCGGGCTGCTCTCGCTCAACAAGTGGAAACCCGACGTGGTCTTCAGCCCGATGCAGACCATGGGCGCCACCGGCCGCCGTTACAAGCTCGTTCTCACCGTTCACGACATGGTCTTCTACCGCATCAGCAAGATCCCACCGGGCTACAGCTGGTATGTGCGCGCCATCTGGCGCGCGTTCTACCTGACCTATTGGCCGCAGCGGGCGGTGCTGAGCCGCGCGGATGCCGTGGTCACCGGATCGTACAACTGCGAGCGCGAGATGATCGAGGCCCGGCTCACCCGCCGGCCGCTCACGGTCATCCGGCCCGGAGTCGAGGACTCCGGCCTGCCGCAACGCGACCAGCCGTGCTCGAGGACGCTTGTCTACATGGGTACCTTCCAGCCGAACAAGAACGTCGAGACCCTCGCGTCGGCGATGCATCTGCTTTCCGGATACTCGCTCCGACTGTTGTCGAAGATCAGCCCGGAGGACCGGGAGCGCCTTGCTGGGCTTGCGCCCGAGGGCTCGGTCGTGTTCGACGACGGGGTGACCGACGCGGAGTATCTCGAGGCGCTTGAGGAGGCCACAGCCATGGTCACGGCCTGCCGCGACGAGGGCTTCGGCATCCCGCTCATCGAGGGCGAGGCCGCCGGAGTGCCGCTCGTGCTCAGCGACATCCCGCTGTTCCATGAGGTCGGCGGGGACGCCGCAGTGTACTTCGATCAGGAGGATCCGGCGGCGTTCGCGGAGGCCGTGCGGTCGCTCGAGTCGCCGGCCGAATGGCGGCGCCGCAGCATCCTCTCCCGCGAACAGTCCGCGACATTCAGTTGGGACGAGTCGGCCCGCCGACTGCTGGCCCTGCTCAGCACTGTCGCGCCGAAAACGGAGGACGCCCGGGAACTGCACGCGTAGGGCGCCGCTCAGGCCGGCGTGTCCGCCTCGCGCTGCTCGACCGCGTTCTGCTCCTCCAGGTCGCTGCCTCCCTCGGCGATCGACTCGAGGTCGATCGGGTCGTCGAAGAGGACGAGCTGCAGCCCACCGTCCACGTGGCGGAAGCTGTGCACGGATCCGTTGGTGATCGGCACACCGCGGTGGTGGCGATGGTCCGGCGCCACGTGGTTCAGTACCGTGCGGATGACGCCACCGTGGGTCGTGACGATGAGTCTGGCCGGGCGATCCTCGGCGGCGGAATGCCGCTCGGCGAGGGCGAACAGGGCCGGGATCACGCGGGCCGCGACCTCTTCCCGGCTTTCCCGTCCGGGCACGGGCGTGTCACCGGGGAACAGCCGGAACAACTCCCGGTCGTCCAGACCCTCCGCGTCGCCGTAGCGGCGTTCGGCGAGGTCGTCGACGACGTCGATCCGCACCGGGTCGATGCCAACAGCCCGGGCGATGATCGCACCGGTCTCGAAGGCGCGGGAGAGCGGAGAAGAGGCCATGCCGTCCCAGGCTCGGCGTGCGAGCAGCCCGCCGGTGCGTTCGGCCTGTTTCCGCCCGGTGTCGTTGAGCGGGATGTCGGTGCTGCCCTGGATGCGACGCTGCCGGTTCCAGTCGGTCTCGCCGTGACGTACCAGATAGATCAGTGTCATGCGGGTGTCCCTCCGACGGTCGACGGGCGCGAGTGCGCCTGGTGCCGTCGGCCCGACCAGAAGTCAGTCGGACAGTCGCTGCGCGAGTTCGGCGAGTGTCTCCGAGGTGCCCGCGTCAATCTTAACCGTCGCCCGCGGATCGCCCTTGGTGACGCCACGATTGACGATGACGATTGGCAGCTTACGCTTGGCCGCCTGGTCGAGCAGCCGGATGCCCGAGTTGACCACCAGCGAGGAGCCCGCGATCAGCAGAGCGCCGGCCGACTGGAGCAGCGCGCTCGCCTCGGAGAACTTTTCGGTGGGGATGAACTCACCGAAGAACACGATGTCCGGCTTGAGGATGCCGCCGCACACCGAGCAGTCCGGGGTGACGAACTGGGCGATCTGGGTGAATTCCACGTCGCCGTCGGGTCCGAGTTCGAAGGAATCGGGTTCGTCGAGCCATTCGTTGGATCGAGAGATGCGCTCAGACACATCGGATCGCGCGAAGGTCTGTCCGCAGGTGAGGCAGCGCACCCGGTCCATCGTGCCGTGAAGGTCGACCACGCGCTGGGACCCGGCCCGGAGGTGCAGTCCGTCGACGTTCTGCGTGATGATCCCGTTGACGATTCCGGCGGTCTCGAGACTCGCCAGGGTGCGGTGTCCATCGTTCGGCACGGCGCCGTCGAACCGGCGCCAGCCGAGGTGGCTGCCGGCCCAGTAGCGCTTTCGATACTCGGCGTCCTTCAGGAACTGCTGGAAGGTCATCGGGTTGCGGGGCGGGGCGCCGTCGCCGCGATAGTCCGGGATGCCGGAATCGGTGCTCATCCCGGCACCGGTCAGCACCGCCACGGTGCGCCCGCGCAAGGCCTCGGCGGCGGTATCGAGTTCGAACGCGGTGGCGACCGGCCAGTCGCGGAGAGCGGCACTGGTCATCGGCGGCACCCCTTTTCTGATCGGCATCTGGCGGCATCCTGATTAAGCACCGCGACACCCAGCGTAATCAATCGAGTTTTCGGATATGTTTCGGTTTACTGGCAGTTGCGTGCCGCGACATCCCCCGACACCGCCGCGCGGCGGCAGGAGTTCCATGCATATCGTTCCTATCGACGACCTCGATCATGACGGCCTCGCCGACTATGCCGGGCTCACCGACGTGGCTCTGCGCCGCCTGAGCGAGCCCGCGGGTGGCCTGTACATCGCCGAGTCGTCGAAGGTCATTGCCCGCGCAATCGCCGCCGGGCATCGGCCGCGCTCGGTTCTCGTGCAGGACCAGTGGCTGTCCGAGATGGAGCAGCTGCTTCACCCGTTCGACGTGCCGATCTATGTCGGGGCTCCGGGTCTGCTCGAGAGGCTCACCGGGTTCAACCTCCACCGCGGTGCCCTCGCCGCCATGCACCGCCCGCCGCTCGCGTCCGTCGACGAGATCATCGCGGGCGCACGCCGGGTCGTCGTGATCGAGGATGTCGTCGATCACACCAACATCGGCGCGATCTTCCGCGCGGCCGCCGGCCTCGGCGCCGATGCGGTGCTGGTGACCCCGCGCGCGGCCGATCCGCTCTACCGCCGCAGCGTTCGGGTGAGCATGGGGACGGTGCTTCAGGTGCCGTGGACCCGGCTGCCGGAGTGGCCGGAGGGGGCCGACGTGTTGAAGCGGGCGGGTTTTCACATCGTCGCGCTCGCCCTCGCGGAGGATGCCGTGACGCTCGACGTGCTCGCCGACGACCCCCCGGAGAGGCTGGCCCTGCTGCTCGGCACGGAGGGCGACGGCCTCAGCCGGGACGCAGTGTCGCACGCCGACACGGTGGTCACCATCCCGATGTTCAATGGGGTCGACTCGCTCAACGTCGCCTCGGCGAGTGCGGTAGCGCTCTGGGCGCTCCGGGTGCGCTCATGAGCTCCGGCATGGCCCGGAGTGCGACCGGTTCGCCACGAGCTACACCTGGTCTGGGTCGATGCCGCTGATCCGCCGACGGCCCCCGCGGGAGCGTCCCGGGGACCCGCCCGGCCCCGGTCGGTCGTGGGTCGCCCGTCGCCGGGTCGGGATGTTCGGAGCCGCGGCGGTGGCGATCGCCCTCGGCCTCTACCTGCCGCTCGTCCTGCTGGCGCCGCTCGCACCGACGGCCGCGCGGACCATTCCCTTCCGGGACCCTCCGCGCACGACTGCGGCGCTGACC
>JANMRJ010000057.1:0-2271 GCA_031370985.1 Acidimicrobiales bacterium | reverse complement strand
CGACCGGGTCCGACCGGCCTGCTTCGTGTCCCGGCGGCGCTGGTCAGCGTGCTCGAGATGCGGGCGGCCGAGGCCGGGATCACGGCGGTCGGCTACTTCGCCCAGGTCCCGCACTACGTCAGCGGCCCATACGCGCCGGCGGCGCTGGCGCTCCATCGGGCGGTGGCGCGCCACCGCGAGGTCGAGCTCGACAGCGGCGACCTGGGCGAGGAATCGGAGCAGCTCCGGACGCGTCTGGACACCGCGACATCGATCGACGACAACACGCGCGGGTATGTCGAGCGGCTCGAGGCGATGGTCGACGAGCAGCGCCTCCCGGCCGGCGACGACCTGATCACCGAAATCGAGCAGTTCCTGCGCGACCAGGGGACGAGCCGGAACTGACGGCTGTCGGGCTGGAACGACGATGGCGGCGTTGTGGGCGGCTGGCAAGGGCGGCGCCGCGCTCTTTTCGCCACGCGCGAGAGCGATCTTTCGGCCGGCTCACCGAGGCCCGAGGCGGAGCCCCGCGACGCCATCGGCCCGAGGTAACTGACAGTTCTTGTCACCATTCGGTACCATGTCGGGGATGCGTGCGTCGCGACTCGTCTCGCTCCTGCTTCTCCTCCAATCGAGGGGCGGCCAGACGGCGGCCGAGCTCGCGCGGGAGCTTGAGGTTTCCGTCCGGACGATCCACCGGGATGTCGACGCCCTCAGCCAGTCCGGGGTCCCGATCTACGCCGATCGCGGACCGCATGGTGGGATCCGGCTCGTCGACGGGTACCGGACGAGGCTCACCGGGATGACGGCAGACGAGGCCGAGGCACTGTTCCTGTCCGGCCTGCCGGGGCCTGCGGCCGAGCTCGGGCTGGGCACGGTCGTCGCCGCGGCCCGGCTCAAGGTCCTCGCTGCGCTGCCGATCGAGCTCCGGGCGCGAGCGTCGCGCCTGGTCGAACGGTTCCATCTCGACGCGGCCGCCTGGTTCCACGCGGACGAGCCGGTGCCGTTGCTCGGGCCGTTGTCCGAAGCCGTGTGGGAAAGCCAGCGGATCCAGATCGCCTATGACCGCGGCGACAAGACGGTCGAGCGCGTCCTCGAGCCCCTCGGCCTCGTCCTGAAGGCCGGCGTCTGGTACCTGATCGCCGGAGCGGACGGCCAGCCACGCACGTATCGTGTCTCGCGGGTGACGAAGACGACGTCGCTCGACGAGCGGTTCGAGCGGCCGGACGGCTTCGATCTTGCCGCCTTCTGGACCGATTCGAGCTCGGCGTATGAGCGCGATACGCCGAATGTCGAGGTCGTGCTCCGGCTCGCCGGCGACCGCCTGCCGCGCCTTCGAAGTGCCGTCGGCGAGCGGCCCTACGAGTCGCTCGAGCGGCTCGACGAGCCCGACGTCGACGGCTGGCTGCATGTCCGGCTGAAGCTCGACTGGCCAAACGAGGTGGTCGCGCAGATCCTCGCGGTCGGCCCGGACTGCGAGCTGCTCGAGCCGATCGAGCTGCGTGAGCGGATCGCGGGCCAGGCCCGGCGCGTCGCGGCGCACTACGAGGTCGTGCCGCCGACAACGCGCGCCGACCTGACGGTCCGGACCGAGATGCCGGGCGCCGCGGCCGGTCAGGCCGGCTGACCCGCCGAGTCCCCGCACGCGGGCCGGGTCGCCGGCGCGTCGCGCAAAACGTTCGCCGACGGCAGGATCGTCGGCCGCGTGGTGTCGGCTGAGCCGTCGAGGAGCCGGCGGTCGCGCGCCGCTCGCTCGATATCCCGAACGCGAGCCCGGTGGATGGCCCACACGACCGCCTCTGGAAGGAACATTTCCGCACCTCGTCTCAAGGCGATCCGGATGACCGCGTCACTCACTCCCGGAGCATGCCGGTCAAACCTGCCAGAACCTGTCATGAGTGTCCCGAGCGGCACCCGCAGGCCCGCCTGACGACCTCGTCGCAGGCAAGTGTGTCCGTGACCGCCAGGAACGAGGAAACGTCCTCCCGAGCGGGTCGCAGGTGGCCTCATGGGCGCGATCGACTGCCCAGGTCGATGGCCACTGCCCGGACCGGGCTCGACTCGGGAGCACAGCGGCGGGGGGCGCCGGCAGTCGCAACGCGATTGCCACGGCTCGGGCGCAGGCCGATGGGCGGCCCGTGGGCCGCGATCGGCTACAACTCGGGCGGTTCCCCAGTGCCCCGGAGGTCAGCCCAGAATGACATTCGATCCGAACGCCCAGCTCGACCCATCGCAGGTCACCGATGTCCGCGGCTCGTCCCGCCTGGGAGGCCGCGGCGGCGGTCTCGCGGT
>JANMRJ010000026.1:0-1985 GCA_031370985.1 Acidimicrobiales bacterium | reverse complement strand
CACTTCAAGGCAGGCATG
The DNA here is from genome assembly GCA_031370985.1 of Acidimicrobiales bacterium. Lineage (GTDB taxonomy): Bacteria > Actinomycetota > Acidimicrobiia > Acidimicrobiales > AC-14 > CADCTB01. The sequence goes on along the minus strand of JANMRJ010000026.1, from coordinate 1,967 downwards.
TTCAGAGCGGTCACCGTGACGCCCGCCACTGCGGAACAGGTCTACATCCCGGCGGCGTTGAGCGAGTGGCACGTCGCCGTGCCGAGCACGATCAAGGCCGGCACGGTCAACCTCGAGGCCGCGAACTTCGGGACCATCCAGCACGAGCTGCTGGTCTTCAAGAGCGACCTTCCCCCATCTGCCTACCCGGTCGACAAGAACGGCCACATCATCGAGGACGGCCCGGGCATCAGCCTCGTCAGCGACGGCGACAACATCGACCCCGGGAAGACACAGGCGCGAACCGTCGATCTCACCCAGCCCGGCAGCTACCTCTTCGTCTGCAACATTCCGGGCCACTTCAAGGCAGGCATGTTCTCGGTCGTTACCGTCACGCCGTAGCGACCGGCCGCCGGCCGCCCCGCCCACGCATCGGGCCACGGTCGGCCGCCGGTGACGGCGCTACGCCGTCACGGTTACCGGCGACTGATCGGCCCGTCGATCAGGAATCAGTGATGACCGCCGGCCGCGAGGTCGGCGGTCATCGCATGTCCGCGAGACGAGGCGAGGCGGCCGGGGCGAGGCGGCCGGGGCGGTCCGCGCGTTGCAACCTGGCGGACGGCCGCGCCGCCAACCGCCACCATCGGTCGGGCATGATGGAGCGACGATGCGACCCGGCCTGAACATCCTCGAACCCGAGCTGATCGGACGCGTCGTCGACGAGGCGAAGCGCGTCCTCGCCGAGCACGGCTTCGAGATCCGCGGCGCGGAGATGCGGCGGCGGCTGATCGAGGCCGGTCTGCCCCAGCGCGACGACGGCCGGATGCTGTTTCCGCGGGCCATCGTCGAGGAGGCGATCCGGACGGCGCCCGCGTCCTTCGAGCTGTTCGATCGGGCGGGCGTGGCGCGGGCCGATATCGGCGGCGACCGGGTCCACTTCATCCCTGGCTCGAGCGGTCTGAAGATGCTCGACCATCGAACGGGCGAGGCCCGCCAGGCGACATCGCTCGACTTCGCCGAATACATCCGGCTCGGTGACGGCCTGCCCAACATCCCGTATCTGGCCACGGCCTTCTCGACCGGCGATCTCGAGCCCCAGGTGTCGGACGCGTGGCGGCTCTATCTGTGCCTGACGAACTCGACCAAGCCGGTCGTCTCGGGGGCATTCACGGAGCACGGCGTGCCCCGGATGGCCGAGATGATGCGGCTGTTCCGCTCCGGGGCCGACGACTTGCGTGCCCGGCCGATGTCGATCTTCACGATCACCGCGACGGGCAACTTCCGCTACTCCGAGGACTCCTGCCAGAACCTGATCGACTGTGTCGAGGCGGGCATCCCGGTCGAGATCGTGCCGGTCACCCTGATGGGCCTGATCGCTCCTGTGACCTTGATCGGGGCGACGGTCTTCCACACGATCGACGTCCTCGCGGGAATCACGATGGCCCAGGTCGTCCGGCCGGGCGCGCCGGTCCTGTTCGGCGGGGCGCCAGCGACATTCCACATGAAGATCGCGTCGTCGCCGATGGCCGCGATCGAGGCCCTCCAGCTCGATGTCGCCTACGTCGCGGTCGCGAAGTCGCTCGCGCTGCCGACCCAGTCGTACATGGCCCTCTCGGATGCGAAGACGCTCGACGCGCAGGCCGGCGCGGAGACGTTCGGTTCGGCGCTGCTGGCGGCGCTCGCGGGGGTCAACAGCGTGTCGGGGCCCGGCATGCTCGACTTCCTGCTCGTGTTCTCGCTGCCCAAGCTCGTGTTCGATGACGCGATGTGCGGCCAGGTCCTGCATTTCGTTCGGGAGGTCCGCGAGCTCAATGACCTGCCCGTCCACGACCTGATCGACCATCTGATGGCCGACCAGCACCTGATCATGGCGCCGCACACGTCCGAGCACTGGCCGACCGAGCTGTTCCTTCCCTCGACCCTGGTCGATCGCGATAACCGCGAGGCATGGACGCGAGCGGGGGCGAAGGAGATCGACGAGCGGGCGA
>JANMRJ010000006.1:0-1822 GCA_031370985.1 Acidimicrobiales bacterium | reverse complement strand
GCCGCTGCCTCAGCCGCCTCGACCATCCGGCCGACGGCCAAGATGCACACGTCGGTACCGTCGCGGACGTGACGGGCCCGGAGACCGTTGCCGACCTTGGCGGGCACCACCGACCTGGCCGGGCCCTTTGGGTAACGAATCGCCACCGGGCCGTCCAGGGCGAGAGCATGGTCGAGCATGGCCGGCAGCTCCTGGGCCGAAGAGGGGGCCAGGATGGTCATGCCCGGCACCTGGCTCAGAAGGGCCACATCCAGAACGCCGTGGTGCGAGGGACCGTCGTCGCCGGTGATCCCGGCCCGGTCGATGCAGAAGACCACGGGCAGCCGGTGCAGGCCCACGTCGAGGTTGACCTGGTCGAGGGCACGGGTGAGGAACGTCGAGTAGATCGCCACGACCGGGCGCAGGCCGCCCATGGCCATGCCCGCGGCCGCAGTCACCGCATGCTGCTCGGCAATGCCTACGTCGAAGAAGCGGTCGGGCCACCGCTGTTGGAAGCGCCGGAGGCCGGTCGGGCCGGCCATGGCCGCAGTGATAGCCACGACCCGCGGGTCCCTGGCGCCCGCCACGTCCATGGCCTCGGCGAACGCCTTGGTGAAGCCGGTCGGGCACCAGCGGGGCGGCCCGGTCAGCGGGTCGAACACCGGGGCATCGTGGAGGCACTTCTCGTCGTCGGTCTCGGCCGGCGGGTAGCCGAAACCCTTGTGGGTACGGGCGTGCACGAGGATCGGCCCCTCATGTTCCTCGGCCTGGCGCAGCACGCGCTCCAGCGCGCCGATATCGTGGCCGTCGACCGGGCCGACGTAGCGGACGCCGAGCGCCTCGAAGAAGTTCCCCGGGTCGAGGATTGCCTCGCGAGCGCCGGCACGAACGCCCTGCAGCCCGCGGTCCAGGTAGTTCCCGATCGCGGGGACAGCCCGAAGTGCCCGCCCAGCCCGATCCCGGTTCCTGACGTAGGTAGGGCTGAGGCGTAACCGGGTAACGCCGGACGCCAGCCAGCCCACCGTCGGCGCGTACGAACGACCGTTGTCATTGAGGACGATGAGCACGTTGCGCCGCCCATGGCCAAGGTTGTTCAGCGCCTCGAAGGCCATGCCGCCCGTCAGCGACCCGTCGCCGACGACGGCCACGATCCGGCGGTGACCCTCGCCCTTGGCCGCCATGGCCACGGACAGACCGTGGGCGTAGCTCAGGATCGCGGAGGCGTGGCTGTTCTCCACCCAGTCGTGCTCGGACTCGCTGCGCCTCGGGTAGCCCGACAAGCCGCCGGCCTGGCGGAGGCTGACGAACTGGTCCCGCCGCCCGGTCACGATCTTGTGCACATAGGCCTGATGGCCGGTGTCCCACAGGATCACGTCGTGGGGTGAATCGAACACCCGGTGGAGCGCGAGGGTGAGCTCGACGACCCCCAGGTTCGAGCCGAGGTGACCGCCGTTCACCGAGACCGACTGCACGATGAAGTCGCGGATCTCGCCGGCCAGCCCGCCAAGTTCCCGGGCCGGCACGGCCTTGAGGTCGGCGGGGCCGTCGATACCGGCCAGGACCCGCGGCGGCGCCAGCGTTGTCGGACCGCCGTCCTGGCGCTTGGCCATCATCGGTCCGTACGGCCCAGCAACTGGGCGAGGGAGCGCAGCTGGTCGCCGGCCCGGCCCTCTGGGTGGGCGGCATCGAGGTCCTCGAGGGCTCGGCCCACGAAAACATCGACCTGCGCCTCAGTCCACGCCCGCCCGCCGGCGAGGTGCACGGCGGCCGCGGCGCGTGCGAGCTCGTCGCTCGACAACTCACCGTCGCCTCCGAGCAACTCCGCCAACTCGCGGCCCGCGGG
>JANMRJ010001149.1:0-2307 GCA_031370985.1 Acidimicrobiales bacterium | reverse complement strand
CGCCACCCGGCCCTCGTCGACGGCGGCCCGCAGCTCGGTGCCCACCGACCGGGCGCCGGCGACCGCGTCCTGGGTCAACCGCTGAGGGGTCAGCCGCTCTAGGGTGCGGCGGACGGTGCGCATGAGCCAGAACGAGGAGCCGAACCCGGCGGCCAGGCCGGTGCTCAGCCAGAAGAGGCGCTTGAACACGCGATCACGCCTTCCCGGACAGGCGGCGGGCCGCCCGGTTCAGACCGGTGGTGATGGCGGCCACTTTGATCAGGGGCGTGGCGAAGGCGGCCACGGCCAGCTGCGAGGCGGTGTCGACCGTGCCCTTGATCGACTCGGTCCGCTCCAGGATGGCCTCGACCGCCACCAGGTCGCCCTTGGCCTGGCGCACGGCCAGGTGGATGTCGGAGATGAGCGGGACGGCCGTGCGGCGGACATCGTCGACCGCGCCCCGTACGCTCGCCATGGTCCGCATGGCCGAGCCGATGAGCAGGAGCAGGCCCACGACCAGCATGGCGAAGGCCATGGCGGCGACGGTAACGGCAGGATCGGTGGCGCTCACTCTTTCCCGGCCTCGTCCCGCTCTCGGCCGCTCGGGCCTGGCTCCCTGGCTCGCATGCGCTCGGCGATCTCCTCTCGAAGCCGTGGTCCGACGGCTCGCAGTACACCCGACCGGCGCCCTCAGGGGACGATGCTCCTGGGGAACCCACCCTCGTTGGTCGTCGTGAGGATACTCCCACCCAAGCGAATCTCCTCTTCTCCGTGCCGATACCAGGGTAGGCGTTCCACGAGAGGCAGCGATCCTGGCCAACGCCAACCCCGTACCCCGAGACCGCCGTCGCCTTCTTCGATTTAGGTGCCGTCCTGACGCCGGCGGCGGCCCAACCGTTCGCCGACCTCGGCCTCGTGGCCATGCTCGGAAGGCTCGTAGTAGCGGGTCCCCGCCAACTCGTCAGGCAGGTAGTCCTGCTCGACCCAGCCCCGGGGGTCGTCGTGGGGGTAGAGGTAGCCGACGCCGTGGCCTATGCGCTCGGCCGCCTTGTAGTGGCTGTCCCGCAGGTGGGGCGGCACCGGGCCGGCTGGCCGGGAGCGCACGTCGTCCAGGGCCTTCCAGATGGCGAGCGCCGTCCGGTTCGACTTCGGGGCGGTGGCGAGATGGACGACGGCCTGAGCCAGATTGAGCTGGGCTTCGGGCAGGCCGACATACTCCACCGCGTTCGCCGCGGCGGTGGCAATGAGCATAGCGGTCGGGTCGGCCATCCCGATGTCCTCGCTGGCCAGGACCACCAGGCGCCGGGCGATGTAGCGGGGGTCCTCGCCGGCCACGATCATGCGGGCCAGCCAGTGAAGGCCGGCGTCGGGGTCACCGCCTCGGATGGACTTGATGAACGCACTGATCACGTCGTAGTGGTCGTCGCGGCCCCAGGTGAGCGCCCTGGTGGTCCTGGCCCGCTCGACATCGTCGAGGGTGACGTGCTGGCCCTCCCCGGCAATGGCCAGCGCTACCTCCAGGGTGGTCAGCAGCGCCCGGCCGTCGCCGTCGACAGAGTCGACGATTGCGTCGGCGGCCGGTTCGTCGATGCTCCCGCCCTCGGCCGCCAGTCCCCGATCGAGAAGCGCCCGCAGCGCCGGACGGTCGAGGGGTTCAAGGCGGAACAGCGTGGACCGGCTCAGCAACGGGCCGTTCACTTCGAAGAACGGGTTCTCGGTAGTGGCGCCCACCAGGGTGAGGGTGCCGTCCTCGACGCTGGGCAGCAGCGCGTCCTGCTGTGACTTGGAGAACCGGTGCACCTCGTCGAGCAGCAGGACGGTCGACGAACCGCTGTGAGCCAACCGGGTCCTGGCCTGCTCGGCCGCCGCCCGCACGTCCTTCACGCCGGCGCTGACCGCGCTCATGGACTCGAACTCGGCCCCGACGGCCGCCGCCAGCAGCCGGGCGATCGTCGTCTTGCCCGTTCCCGCCGGCCCCCAGAGAATGATCGAGGTCAGCCGCCGGGCGTCGACCAATGCTCGAAGCGCCCCCTTGGGACCGAGGAGATGGTCCTGTCCCAGGACATCGTCGAGGCTCGTCGGCCGCAGCCGGCTGGCCAGCGGACCTCTCGAGCGAAGCTGCTCCTCCAGCCCGTGCTCGAACAGGTTCACCGGCTGAACCGATGTCGGCAGTCGGGAGCGAGGGCCGTCAGCCGGCGCAGCCGTTCCTGGGGCGCGGCGCCGAACACGTCCTCGGCCATCGCCGCGACCCTAGGTGAACCACCCCACGACGTCGAAGATGACACCCACGCTGCCCTGGTTGTTGTAGGCCACCACCCGGCCGTCGGT
>JANMRJ010001142.1:0-2577 GCA_031370985.1 Acidimicrobiales bacterium | reverse complement strand
CGGACCGGCCTGCGTCGCCCGATCGCCAGTCCCGGGAGGTCTCACCTTCGTGTCCAACGGAACCATGCGTCCGCCGCGTCCTGCCGCCACGCCCGTGAACGAGCCCCTCAAGCACGTCATCGCCGAGTACAAGCACCAGGCTCAGACGATCACGTGCGTCTGCGGTTGGCACGGCAAGAGCTCCTCGCCCGATGGCCGGACGTCCGAGTGGACGACCCACCTCGCGGCCTTCCGGACGAAGCCCCGCTGATCCGCCGCGGTCGAGCGACGCGCTTCCCCGACACGATCCGACCGGCGCAATCCGCGCCGGTCGTTCGATTCCGGCCCGACGAACGGCTATCCCGACGTTCTTCGTTCCCGCCCGCCGCTCGTCTCGTCCGGAACTCAGCTCCGTCCGGGGACCGCCGCGACCGCGGGGCTGCTGTAGCCGTGCTCGGCGATCTCGCTCGCGCGGGCGCGATAGGCTTCGGCGCTCGGCGGCGTCATGGCCCGGAACCCGTCGACCATCCGGTTGTACATCGAGAACGCGGCCGCGATCAGCACAGCGAGCTGGATGTCCGCGTCGGTCGCGCCGACGTCCGTGGCCGCCGCGACGTCGGCCGCGGTCAGGTCCAGTGGGTCGCGCCGCACGGTCCGCGAGATGTGGAGCAGTGCCTGCATCTTCTCGCCCAGGCCGTCGGACGATCCGCTCTTGATCACGTCGACGACCGGCAGGAGATCCGTCGCGCCGCTCCGCTCGATCAGCGCGGATGCGAACGCCCCATGCGAATCCATGCAGTAGAAGCAATCGTTGCCGGCAGATACGGCCGTCGCCAGCATCTCCCGCTCGTGACGTTCGATCGTGGCGCCCGGGAAGTCGTTGACGAGCAGCTCGTCGGCCAGGCCGCGCAGGTGGACGCCGAGTCCGGGGGTCAGCCGGATCGCTGCGAGGATGCCGGGCACCTCGGGCAGCCCGCCCACGATCGGAACTTGCTGCGAGCGCAGGAGACGCTCCTCGTCACGTGCCATTGGTATCCCTCGGTAATGGTGGGGTTCGGTTGGTGGCGGTCGGTCGCCGGCAGTATGGATGGAGGGCCGCTCGCCCGCCGCGGGTGGATGGAAGCCTGGCGCGACCTCCCGATCAGACTCCGAGCGCGGCCGAGGCCATCGCCGTCCCGTCGATCCGCGCCCGGATCTTGGCGAACGCCGTGTCACGGGACGTGGACGTGTCGTCGCCGAACGGTGAGAAGCCGCAGTCGTCGGTCGTGCCGAGATGGCCGGGGTCGATGAACCGTGCAGCCTCGAGCACGCGGTCACGGACCTCGTCCGGGGACTCGACCCGCGGGTCGAGCGGGTCGATCACGCCGACGAAGATCCGGCGGTCGCCCGACGCATGCGAGCCGAGCACCTCGAGCACGCGCATCCGATCCGCTTCGCTCGCGAGCTGCACATAGAAGTTGCCGACGTTCATCCGGAACAGGGCCGGCAGGAGCTCTGCGTAGGGCACGTCGGCGCTGTGGGTCGAATCCTGATCGCCGCCCGGGCACGAATGGACCCCGATCCGCCGGCGCTCGGCGTCGGTGAACCCCGCGAGAACGCGGTTGTTGAGCTCGACGAACGCGTCGAGCAGACTCTTCGACGGGTCCAGCTTGATCGACAGGCGCGCCTCGGTGAAGTCGATCTGGACGATCGCGCCTCGGTCGAGGCAGCCCCGGATCTCCGCCGTCGCCTCGGCGACGAGATCGTCGAGGAACGCCTCGCGCGAATACTCCGCGATTCCGCCCGGCGGATACATCAGGCTCAACGCTGATGCGGAGATCACGGCCTGCTTGAGTTGCGTGGACGTGTGCGGACGGGCGCCGTCGAGGTACGTCCAGGCCGGCGTCGCGTAGCGAAATGGGCCGTCGGTGATCAGGGGCAGCTGGCGGGTGTGGCCGTCGTCGAACGGGATCGTGACGCCGCCCCCGACGAGGTTCGTCAAGCCGGCGACCGGGTAGGTCGCGAAGCTCTGCTTGCGCTGCTCGCCGTCGGTGACGACGGTCGAACCGGTCTCCGCGAAGCGTCGAAGGGTGTCGCCCACCGCGTCGTCGAACAGTGCATCGAGCGCGTCCGGCCCGATCAGTCCCGCGGCGGCCGCCTCCATTCCGTCGAGAAGAGCCCGGGGACGAGGGATGCTCCCGATCGGCTCGGTCGGCAATGTCATGTGCGTATCCTATGGGACCGACATGCCTGTGGTCACCTCGCTCCCCCACGTCCGGCGTCCTCGACGCGGCTCGCTCGCCGTGTCCAGCGGACGGCGCCCGTGACCGCCCGCACGCTCACGATCGGGGCCGGCACCTACCCGCTGGTTCTGCCGAACATCCGCGATCCGCGGCTCCACGTCGCCTCGGTGATCATCACGATCCACGTTCTCGGCCAGGTTGCGCTCGGCTTCCGGGTCAGCGTTCCGCAGATCCTGGCGGCGATCCTGACCTGCGCGATCCTCGAGATTGCGCTGAGCTTCCGATCGGCCAAGGCATTCGTGTGGCCCGCCAGCGCGATGCTGACCGGCAGCGGCGTGGCCCTGATCCTGCGGGTCGTCGGCACGCCGCCGGGCGA
>JANMRJ010001135.1:0-1399 GCA_031370985.1 Acidimicrobiales bacterium | reverse complement strand
TGAGCTACACCCCCGGGTCGACCCAGGTTAGTCGAGCCGGCCGGCCGCCCGATCGAGGGCGGCCCGGAGGCGGGACTGAAGGAGCGTGGTGGTCAGATCGCCCCTCGTCCGCTCCAGGACGGCGCGCAGGGCGTCGGTGGTGCGGCGGAGGCCCCCGCTGATGGCGTCGGGGTAGTCCATGGTGACCAGAAGCCCGTAGGCGTCGTCCATGGTGGCCAGCAGCGTCTCGCTGCGGGCCAGCTCGCCTTGACGGAGCCGGTCGAGCAGGTGCCGGCGCAGTTCGCTGGCCGCCTCGGCCAGGCCGTTCAGCCATGCCGCCGCCGGCACGCCGACGGCCTCGGGGGAGGGGAGCGGGCCGTCGCCGACCATCGCCGCAGTCAGGCGGGCCTCGGCGTACTCCTTGGCCGCGTCGTGCAGCGGCCCGGAGCCGACCAGCGACGGGAACGGGGCCAGGGCCTCCTGGGCCTCCCGGAGGGCGACGCCGGCCTCGTCCGCCAAGCGCAGGGCCTCGTCGGGGCGGAGCTGGTGCACGGCCCGGATGGAGCTGCCACAGGCTCGGATGGTGCGCCGGCAGGCGGCCAGGGCGACCTCCCGGGCGGCGTTGGCGGCGTTGAGGTCGCAGCGGATGCCTGCCGCCAGCGCCGACAGCTCCGAACTTCTATCTACGGACCCCGCGGGGTCAGACGCAGAAACCGTGATCTAGTTGGCCGACCGGCGCAGCAGCGCCGGCTCGGCGCGCAGCAGGGCGGGGTCGAGACGGTGGCCCTGGGGTAGGAAGCGGACCTTCATGTCCCGCTCGGCGGCCACGTTGCGCTGGTGGACCAGGAGGGCGACGTAGGCCACAAGGAGGACATCAGCCACCACGTGGGCGACCAGCATGATCCCCATCGAGAAGAGCAGGCCGAGGGCGAGGGTGGCGACGACGGCGACCAGGAGCGCGGTCAGCACGTCACGCCGCCGGCGGATGGTGCGGCTACGGGCGGCGGCCGACGCGGCCGGGATCCGGGTGCCGCGGGCGGGAACCCGCTGAGCCGCCATCGGGGTGGTGCGGGAGCTGCGAAGCGGGCCGTGGACGGGCGTCAGCGCGCCCGGGGAGACGTGGGAGCGGTACCAATGGTCCCCGCCCACGTGCTTATTCGTGTGGGGACCAGTGCGGCGAAGGACCGTCAACTGCCGCCGAAAGTTGCTGATCGAGTCGCCAGGTCGACCTTCTGCCCGAGCACGGACAGCGGGGGGAATGAGTACTGCAGCCCAGATCCCGGCGAGGACCAGTAGAACCAACGTCACGCTCCTCAGACCTTCCTTTACCTCGACGGACGGTACTGCGCCACGAGCCGCAAACCGCGGATGGGGGAGCTGGCGCCCCAACTTCCTACCAGCCACCGCAGGAGGAGGCAAG
>JANMRJ010001120.1:0-1675 GCA_031370985.1 Acidimicrobiales bacterium | reverse complement strand
GGCGAGCGTCTTCCTGGTGACCGGCGCGACGATCCATCGCAGCGCCTTCGCCACGTCGCTGGCCGCACCCGACCAGGTCTCCCTTGACCCCAAGCGCCTGGCCACCAGTGCGGTGGTAGCCATCGGCTTCCTCCTGCTGTTCGCCTTCCCGTTCAAGCTCTTCAACTCTACGGTGGAGGAGAACTACGATGAGATCAGGGCCTGGTTCCGGCTCCCACCACGACTGGTCGGCGCCGGCTCAGGCGCGAGCCGGGCGGTTACGTTCCTCGGGCTCACCGTCGTTACCGCGATCATCGTCGGCTTCCTCAGCCCGGACTTCGGGCTGAACCTGAACAGCCTCGTCCTCGTGGCCGGCTTCACCGTCGCCCTGCTGGTCATGAGCATCGGCTTCAGCCTGCCGGCGGATATCGGCATCCACCGCCGCACCGGCCAGTGGGGCAAGCTCAACTTCCTGCCCGGCACCGTCCTCGTCGCACTCATCATGGTGGCCCTCTCTCGTGCGTTCCACTTCCAGCCTGGCTACATGTACGGCGCCCTGGCCGGCCTGGCGTTCGCCGGGGCGCTGACCCGGGCCGACCAGGGGAAGCTCACCGCCGCCAACTGGGTCTTCGCCCTGGTCCTCAGCATCGGCGCCTGGCTGGCCCGAATCCCGGTCTCGGCCGCGGCCGCTCAACCCGACGCCAACGTGTGGTGGGTCGGCCTCGAGGCGGGCCTGGTCCTGATCTTCCTCTGGGGCATCGAGAGCCTGGTCGTCGCCATGCTTCCCATGCGATTCCTCGACGGTCGGAAAGTCATCGACTGGAACCGCACCGTCTGGGCGATCCTGATGTTCCTCGGCGTGTTCGCCGCCGTACACGTGCTGATGTCGCCGACCAGCGGCTACGTCGGGCACACCACCGGCGAGGTCACCGTCGGCGTCGTGGTCCTGTTCCTGATCTTCGGCGGCGTCTCCGTCGGCCTGTGGGCGTACTTCCGGTACCGCCCGAGGCGATTAGTCCCGCGACTGGCTCGCTAGCGTCAACCGCCCTCCCGATCACGTTACCGATCGGCACACAGTGTGAGGTTGAAGCAGACCTCCTCCTCGTAGTGAAAGACGACATCGAAGCAAACGCAGCCCAGGTGGACCTGATAGTTGCCGCCCTTGGCGCCGCGGGCGAGCACGACGAACTGCCGTGAGCGGCAGTTCGGACCGTCCTCGGTGCAGGGCCCGAGGTCGCCGAAGCAGATCGGGCCTCTGGGGAAGGCCTCGACCGAAAGGCTGCCATCGGGCAGGAGGGGTACCCTCGCCCCCGTGTCGTCGGTGATGTAGACGTAGCCGATATCGAGGTTGGCAAACGTCACGTTCGAATAGCAGTTGCAGACTGTGATGCAGAAGACCTCGGTGTCATCGGTCTCCATGCAGTCGCACTTGCTGTCGCCCCATGAGACCGAGATGCACGGCATGAGCTTGGGCACCTCTGCCGTCTCACACTTGTGGCCGCATGCTCCGCAAATCGCCTTGGTGAGGAGTTCGGTGTACTTGCCCTTGTCGGCGACGCCGATGTAGAGACTGCCTCCGGTCTGGGTGCAGAGATTCTGGTAGTCCGCCTCGGTCCCTGCCTGGTCGTTGGTCTGCGAGCCCGGCTTGACCAGATGGGCGAACACGGTGACATCAGCGGCGTTGGCCTGCGCAATG
>JANMRJ010000406.1:0-1310 GCA_031370985.1 Acidimicrobiales bacterium | reverse complement strand
CCGGACGAGCACGTCGGCGCCGGACACCTGCTGGAGGCCCTTGCTGATCTCGAAGATGTCTGTCGTGTGGCGCGACTGGCCGCTGAACGTGGCCTGGTAGCTGAAGCCCTTGCTCGTGACGAGGGCGACGAATGCGGTCAGTGCGGTCCCCGCGGGATCGGCGGTCGGCGACGGGGACGGGGCCGTCGAGCGAGCGGCCGAGGGCGCCGTCGTGGTGCTCGGTGCCGGCGTCGTCGGGGGGCTGACGGTCTGGCTGCCGCACGCCGTCGCCAGCACGAGGGCGAGGGCGGTCAGGACGGCGACGGCCACGCCGGGACCCCCCGACAGGGCCGCCGCTGATGGGCGCGGCGCGGCTGTCACGTCCGGAGTATCGCCGATCCCTCGCCCTCAGATACCCCACCGGCAGCCGGAGGCCGGGCAACCCGTCGGGTGGGTTGCCCGGCCACGCGGCGATCAGTGCTCGGCGAGGAGCGCCGCGAGGCGGTCCCAGGTCTCGAGCGCGCCGCCGACCATGCCGCTCGCAAGCGCGCTGTCGATCGCCTCGACCGAACCCATGTGGCTCGTGGAGGTGAGCCGCGTTCGTCCGCCGACGTCCGCGAAGGCGTGCGTCTCCGGGCCACCCTGGACGCCCATCCCCGGCACGTCGAACAGGAACGTCCAGCGGAACCGCTCGGGCGGATCGATCTCGAGATACTCGCCGAAGAAGGCGACGTCATCGCGATCGGGCGCGCTGTTCACGTAGCGCCACTTGCCACCGGGCCGCACATCCATCTCGTCGACGACGGTCGTCGTTCCGTGCGGTCCCCACCAGCGAGGAACCAGATCCGGATCCATGAACGCCTGCCAGACCTGCTCCCGCGGTGCGTCGAAGGTTCGCTCGAACACGAGGTCGCCTTCGTCCGAGTAGATCGTCGTCGTCGCGCTGCTACCGCGGTCGATTCGGGTCGATGTCATCGGCGTCTCCATGTCCCTGCTCCTGTGCTGAATTGACCTCGTGGAGGAAGGCGTCGAGCCGATCGAAGCTCTCCTCCCAAAGGCGGCGGTACTGGCTCACCCAGTCGGCGACATCGCGCAGCGGCGCCGGCCGCAGCCGACGCGGACGCCACTGGGCGTTGCGGCCCTGGGCGACGAGCCCGGCCCGCTCGAGCACCCTCAGGTGCTTCGAGATTGCGGGCTGGGTCATGTCGAACGGGGCCGACAGGTCCTTGACCGAGGCCTCGCCGAGGGCAAGCCGGGCGAGGATCGCGCGGCGGGTCGGATCGGCGAGAGCGGCGAAGGTGATGCTCAGGGGATCGGCTGGCTGCATGGGC
>JANMRJ010001082.1:0-2593 GCA_031370985.1 Acidimicrobiales bacterium | reverse complement strand
GGCGAGCTCGACATCCCGGGTACAGCCGCATGAGCAAAGTGAACGAGGCGGCGTTCGAGGACTTCATCTGCGACTGGCTGGTCGGCGCCGGCGGCTACGACGCGGTCAAGACAGGAACCGGACAAGCCGAGCCCACCGACTTTGACCCCGTGCGGGCGTTGGATACGGCCGAGCTATTCGCCTTCATCGGGGCCACGCAGATCGAGGAGTGGAACCGGCTGCTCACCCTCTACGGCGGCGACCCGAACAAGGTCCAGCGGGGATTCGCCGATCGGCTGGCCAAGGAGCTCGACGCCCGCGGCACAGTCGATGTCCTACGCCACGGCGTCGTCGACCTCGGCGTCACAGTACGGCTGGCGGTCTTCAAACCGGCCTCCGGACTGACACCACAGATGCTGGAGCGGTACGGCAAGAACCGGCTGACCGTCACCCGCCAGCTCCCCTACGAGCTGAGCTCGACCAAGACCGTCGACCTGTGCCTGTTCGTCAACGGCATCCCGGTGGCGACGGCCGAGCTGAAGAACCCCTTGACGGGGCAGGACATCGGCGACGCAATCAAGCAGTACCAGCAGGATCGCGACCCGGCGAACCCGCTGTTGCGGCGGGCGGTCGTCCACTTCGCCGTCGACACCGACCGGGTGGCCATGACCACCCGGCTGGCGGGCAAGGCCACCCGGTTCCTCCCCTTCAACCAGGGCCACAAGCTCGGCGCCGGCAACCCTCCCAACCCCGACGGCCACCGCACCGCCTACCTGTGGCAACGGGTGTGGCAGCGCGACGCCTGGCTCGACATGCTCAACCGGTTCGTCCACGCCGAGCCGGCCCCGAAGGGATCGAAAGCGCCGGCCGCGGTGATCTTCCCCCGCTTCCACCAGCTGGACGCGGTGCTCACGCTCACCGCTGCCGCTCGCGCCCAGGGCGCCGGCCACGACTACCTGGTGCAGCACTCGGCTGGTTCGGGCAAGTCGAACACCCTGGCGTGGCTGGCCCACCGGTTGTCGTCGCTCCACAGCGAGACCGACACCAAGGTGTTCGACAAGGTGGTCGTCATCACCGACCGGCGCATCCTCGACAAGCAGCTACAGGAGACGATCTACCAATTCGAGCATGCCCATGGCGTGGTCGTGCGCATCGACGAGAACTCCCAGCAGTTGGCCGACGCACTGGCCGGCGAGCAGGCCCGCATCGTGATCACCACGCTCCAGAAGTTCCCGGTCATCTCCACCCAGATCGGCAGCCTCCCGAACCGGACCTACGCGGTGATCGTGGACGAGGCCCATTCGTCGCAGACCGGAGACTCGGCCACGGCGCTCAAGTCTGTACTCGGCACCAAGCCGTCAGTCGCCCCGACCGACGAGCCGCCCAACCCGGCGGAGGACGCCCTCGCCGTAGCCGTGGCGGCCCGGGGCAGGCAGGCGAACCTGTCGTTCTTCGCCTTCACGGCGACTCCCAAGGCCCGCACCCTCGAGCTGTTCGGGCGCTTCGACGCGGCCACCGACCGCCACGTGCCGTTCCACCTGTATTCCATGCGCCAGGCCATCGAGGAGGGCTTCATCCTCGACGTGCTGGCCAACTACGTCACCTACAAGACGTACTGGTCCATCGAGCGGACCACCCCCGACGACCCGTCGTACGAGCCCGGCAAGGCCAAGGCCGCCATCGCCAGGTTCGTGTCGCTGCACTCCCATGTGGTCGACCAGAAGGCCGAGGTGATCGTCGAGCACTACCGGGCCAAGGTGCGCCACAAGATCGGCGGCAAGGCCAAGGCCATGGTGGTCACCGCCTCCCGTGAGCACGCGGCCCGCTACAAGCTGGCGCTCGACACGTACATCAACGACAAGGGGTACGTCGACATCGGCGTCCTCGCGGCTTTCTCCGGCAAGCTCGACCTCGACGGCACATGGGAGACCGAGTCGTCGATGAACGGGTTTCCCGACAGCCAGACGGCGAACGAGTTCGACACCGACCACTGGCACCTCCTCGTGGTGGCCGAGAAGTATCAGACCGGCTTCGACCAGCCAAAGCTCTACGCCATGTACGTCGACAAGCCGCTTACCGGGCTGGCCGCCGTGCAGACGCTGTCCCGGCTCAATCGGACCTATGAGCGCGACGGCATCCGCAAGGACGGCACGTTCATCCTCGACTTCCGCAACGAGGCTGAGGACATCCGTGCCGCCTTCGAGCCCTGGTACGGCGCCACCGTCGCCCCACCGACCGACCCAAACCTGCTGTACGACACCCGCCACGACCTCGACCCATTCGGCGTGCTCTGGACCGACGAGATCGAGCGGGCGGTGATGCTCCTCCTGGCCAGTGGCAAGGTGGCCCACGACCGGGTCCACGCCGCCATGGCGCCGGCCATCGATCGGTTCGCCGACCTGGCCGACGAGGAGCAGGACGGCTTTCTCGACGCCCTCAAGCGGTTCATCCGCACCTACGCCTTCCTATCGCAGGTCGTCGCGTTCACCGACACGAAGCTGGAGCGCGACTACCTGTTCTGCAAGGCCCTCGCCGTCTTCCTCAATGCCGGGGGCAGCGAGGCCGTCCACCCCGAGGTGGAGTTGACCCACCTGAAGATCGAGCAGACCTTCGA
>JANMRJ010001065.1:0-1085 GCA_031370985.1 Acidimicrobiales bacterium | reverse complement strand
GCGTGCTCGTTGAGCTCACGGAGCCGCTCCTCGGCGACCGACAACATCCCGCCGGTGCCACAGGCCGGGTCGAGGAGCGTCGCGGAGATGCCGGGCTTGGTGAGTAGGTCGATGTCCTCGATGAACAGCAGGTTCACCATCAACCGGATGACCTCACGCGGCGTGAAGTGCTCCCCGGCCGTCTCGTTCGACAGCTCGGAGAACTTCCGGACAAGCTCCTCGTACAGGTAGCCCATCTCCAGGTTGGACACGACTTGGGGGTGCAGGTCGACCTCGGCGAACTTCGAGACCACCAGGTACAGCAGGTTGGACCGCTCGAGCCGGGCGATCTGGCCGGCGAAGTCGAACTTGTCGAGCACGTCACGGGCGCCGGTCGAGAAGCTGGCGATGTAGTGACGGAGGTTGTCGGCCAGGTCGTCGGGGGCGGCCAGCAGTGTCCGGAAGTCGTGCTTGGACGTGTTGAAGAAGTCCACGCCCGACGCGGCGATCAGGATCGGCTCGATGTTCCCTGCCCGGTCCCCGTACCGGGCGACTTGGTCGAGCACCTTCGCCTTGGTCGGCTCGAGTACGCAGTCGAGCCGGCGCAGCACGGTGAGAGGGAGGATGACCCGCCCGTACTCGGACTGCTTGTAGTCGCCCCGCAACAGGTCGGCGACCGACCAGATGAACGCCGCGTGGTTGCGGATGACCTCGCTGTTCGACGACATGGGTTCCCGATCCTCGTGGCTGCCTCGCCCATGCTCGCACCTGGGAGGCGAGGGGTGGACCGAGCATGTGTCCTCGTATCGGGCGCAGTCGGTCAACCTGCCGAGACGTGGCGCCGCTCGGGCACTTGGGCTACGTCTCGCCCGTGAGTTCGTTCAGTAGCATCCGGGGACTCAGGATTCGGGGGTCGTGGCTCGCCAACGCGAGGAGATCAGCGTCGCCAGAGACAAGTCGGTCGGTGCCTGAATCGGTCAAGAGCGCCACGAGGTAGTCATCGTCGGGATCGCGTGAGATGGCCTCGATCACGGCGGGATCTGGATGCGTCTCTGCGGCGCCTTCGATGTCGGCAAGAAGCTCGAGCGCGGCGTCGGCGTTGACGA
>JANMRJ010001013.1:0-1852 GCA_031370985.1 Acidimicrobiales bacterium | reverse complement strand
ACTGGATGCAGCCCCTGGTGCTGGCCGCCGGGGCGGTGCGCACCCTGGCCCTGATCGCCGAGCCCGTCGCCCCCCGCCGTTCCCATCGGGCCATCGAGCGTGACGCCACCAAGCTGGCCTCCGACGAGGAGCACCGCCGGGCCAAGGGCTTCCGGGTCTCGGCGTCGCACCGCCGGGCCCAGGCCGATGTCGAGGAGCGGGAGTCACAACTGGTGGCTGGCTTCGGCGAGTTCACCTACGCCGGCATCGTCACCGTGGCCGCTGGCGACATCGAGGTCCTGGAGCGTGCCTGTGACGACCTGTGCCAGGTCGCGGCGGGCGCGGGGGTGTGGCTCACACCGCTGGACTTCCGCCACGACGCCGGCGTGGGCGCCTGCCTGCCCCTGGCCCGTGCCTTGGCGCCGGCGGGGCTGCGCTGATGGGCGCCACGCTCCGAGGTGGCGCGCGGTCCGGACTGCGCCTGCCCCGCCACCGGGCCACCACCGCGCAACTGTGCTCCGCGTATCCCTTCCAGGCCGAGGCCGGTCTCGGCTCCCGGGGCGTGTACCTGGGCACCAACGTCCTCACCGGGGGCGGCGCCTTCACCTATGACCCGTTCGAGTTCTACACCCAGGGCCTGCTGACCAATACGAACATGGTCGTCCTCGGCGAGCCGGGGTGGGGCAAGTCGGCCTCGGTCAAGTGCCTGCTGCACCGCAGCGTCGGGGTGTTGGCGTCCCCGGGGGGCGGTCCCCGGTGGGCCGGCATCGCCGATCCCAAGGGCGAGTACGGCCCCCTGGCCGAGGCGCTGGGCCTCGACGTGCTGCGCCTGCACCCAGGAGGCACGACGCGCATCAACCCCTTCGACGCCGGGCCGGCGGCGGAACACCTGGGGCCAGTGGAGATCGGCGTGCGGCGCATGGCCATGGCCACCGCCCTGCTCGGCGCGGTCCTGCGCCGCGACCTCAGCCCCCTGGAGGACGCCACCGTGGGCTGGGCGACCGAGCAGCTGTTCAGCCGCCGCCGGGCCCAGCCCACTCTCGTCGACCTGGCCCACCTGCTGGCGTCGCCCACGGCGGACATGGCCACGCGCGCCGGACAGGCCCCGGCCGACCTGGCCAGGTCCGTCTCCGACCTGCGCTTCGCCCTGGGGAAGCTGTTGGACCGCCAGCTGCGGGGCATGTTCGACGGGCCCTCGACCGTGGAGGTGGACTGGACCGGCCGGGGCGTCGTGCTCGACCTCTCGGCGGTGTTCCACGACCGCGACGCGCTCACCCTGGTCATGATCGCGGCCACCGCCTGGCTCCAGGCCCTGCTGGCCACCCCCGAGGGCGAACACACCCCGAGGCGCGTCCAGGTCCTCGACGAGGCGTGGGCGCTGCTCTCCGACGAGCGGTCCGGGTGCTCACTCGGAAGTACATCGGCCCCGAGGTCGACATAGTCGTCTTGCCACCGACTGCACCCCGCTTCTACGACGGCGCAGAAATTTCGGACATCCCGGCCGACATCGCCTGCGCGATCGTGCAGGTGAAGAACACCCTCGACCGCGGCGAGTTGCGCGACGCAATGCAACGGATCCACGCAATGAACTCCGGTCCACCTCGTTTCATGGCGTCGCAGGCGAAGGAACGTGAACGACTTCCCGCTGCGGTGGTTGCACTCGGTAGTGCCTGGGCCCACGAGTTCACTTCAGCGCGCAAGGCCTTTGGCGAGCTGCTTGAGGAGCAACGTCCCGAGCATCCAAGCCAGATTCCCGGCTTCATCGGCACGCCCGACTGGGACCTCCTGAACCACTGCGTCGACATGCCTGCCCTACCGCCGGACCTCGCAAAGCTGAGAGGCACTTCGGGGGACCCCAGCGTCGAGAAGCTCT
>JANMRJ010000975.1:0-10888 GCA_031370985.1 Acidimicrobiales bacterium | reverse complement strand
GCTGGACAAGAAGTGGGGCGCCCCCACGATCACCAACGACGGTGTATCGATCGCCAAGGAGATCGACCTCGAAGACCCCTACGAGCGCATCGGCGCCGAGCTGGTCAAGGAAGTGGCCAAGAAGACCGACGATGTCGCTGGCGACGGCACCACCACCGCCACCGTGCTGGCCTGGGCCATGGTGAAGGAAGGCCTGCGCAACGTTGCGGCCGGCGCCAACCCCATGTCGCTCAAGAAGGGCATCGAGGCCGCGGTGGTCCGGGCCCTTGAGGGCATCAAGGAGATCTCCGTCGAGATCGAGTCCAAGGAGCAGGTCGCCCAGGTGGCGTCCATCTCCGCGGCCGACACCGAAATCGGCGACACCATCTCCGAGGCCATCGACAAGGTGGGCAAGGACGGCGTCATCACCGTTGAGGAGTCGCAGACCTTCGGCATGGAGATGGAGCTGGTCGAGGGCATGCGCCTCGACAAGGGCTACATCTCGCCCTACTTCGTCACCGACCCCGAGCGCATGGAAGCCGAGATGGAGGACCCATACATCCTCCTCTGTGGCTCCAAGATCAGCGCGGTGCGCGACCTGCTGCCCATCCTCGAGAAGGTCATGCAGTCGGGCAAGGCCCTGCTGATCGTGACTGAGGATGTCGAGGGCGAGGCCCTGGCCACCCTGGTCGTCAACAAGATCCGTGGCACGTTCAAGTCAGTGGCCATCAAGGCCCCCGGCTTCGGCGAGCGCCGCAAGGCTCAGCTGCAGGACCTCGCCATCCTCACCGGTGGCACGGTCATCACCGAGGATGTCGGCCTCAAGCTCGAGAACGTCACCCTCGACATGCTGGGCCGGGCCCGCAAGGTCACCGTCACCAAGGACGAGACCACCATCGTCGAGGGCGCCGGCTCCGCCGAGGAGATCAAGGGCCGGGTCAACCAGCTCAAGGCCGAGATGGAGAACACCGACTCCGACTACGACCGGGAGAAGATCCAGGAGCGTCTGGCCAAGCTCTCCGGTGGTGTGGCGATCATCAAGGTCGGCGCCGCCACCGAGGTCGAGCTGCGTGAGAAGAAGCACCGCATCGAGGACGCGGTCAGCACCACCAAGGCTGCCGTCGAGGAGGGTGTCGTGCCCGGCGGTGGCGTGGCCCTGCTCCGTGCCCAGGTCAAGGTGCTCGAGCTGGCGCTGACCCTGCACGGCGACGAGGCCACCGGTGCCCGCATCGTGGCCCGGTCGCTCGAGGAGCCCTTGAAGCAGATCGCCATCAACGCCGGCATGGAAGGTGGCGTGGTCGTCGAGCGGGTGCGCAACCTCGACGGCGCCCAGGGCCTCAACGCCGCCACCGGCGACTACGAGGACCTGTTCAAGGCCGGCGTCATCGACGCGGCCAAGGTCACCCGGTCCGCCCTGCAGAACGCGGCATCCATCGCCGCCCTGTTCCTGACCACCGAGTGCGTGATCGTCGACAAGCCCGAGCAGTCGTCGGGCGGCGGCGGTGGTGGCGGCATGGAAGGCATGGGAGGCATGGGCGACTTCTAGTCCCCACGAAACTTCGGTTTCTGCAGCCCCGATCCGAGAGGGTCGGGGCTGCACCTTTTCCCGCTCAATGACGAACGACTACAGTCCGGCCGTGACCGCCTCCAAAGTTCGTGCCTACAAGGTTTGCACATGTGCCGTCGCCGTCTTCGCCGCACTCGCCGTCGGTGCCTGTGGATCAGGAGGCGACGATGGTCGCCTCACCGGGGCGAAGGGCGCGTATGCTGCTCAGCTCGACCCCATCTGCACCGACTTGCAGGGGAAGATCGGCGACATCGGCCAGGACCCCGAAAAGCAGGCAGTTGACATTGAGGCCGCGGTGAACCGGATGAAGAGCGTGGCGATCCCCCGGGACGACGACCAGCGGGCCAAGCTGTACATCGCAGCCATGGAGAACCTCTACCTGTCGCTCCAGGATGTTGACCAGTCCCGTCGGGTCAACGACCAGACCCGAGCGACCAAGGCCCTCAATGGCGCCAAGGCCAACAACGAGACCGCGGCCAAGGCGGCCAAGTCCTATGGCATGGTGGAGTGTGCCCGTACCCTCTGAGCCAGCCGCCGGCCCTGCGGGCCTGTCCAACCAGCATTCACCGGGCGTGAGCCAGCCTCCGGCCCTGCGGGCCTGTCCAACCAGCTTTCACCGGGCGTGAGCCCGGTGACTTCTGCCTCCGGGTGGGGTGTGCTGCACCTCTTCTGCAATCTCAGCCCGTCGCTTGACCCCGAGGCGGTGATCAGTGCGGTGAAGGCCGCCCAGGACGGCGACCACCAGGTCGTGACCTTCGCCGTCCTCGGTCACAAGGCCGAAGTCGGTTTCATGGCCGTCAGCCCCGATCTCTGGCGCCTCCGCCGGTTCCAGGCCGACCTCGCCGCCGCCGGCCTGGTCGTGGTCGACTCCTACGTCTCGATGACCGAGGTTTCCGAGTACGCCCAGGGCGTGCCGCCCGAGCGGCTCGAGCCCCGGCTCCACCCCCGGCTGCCCCCCGAGGGTAAGCCGGTCATCTGCTTCTACCCGATGTCGAAGCGGCGCAGCGTCGCCGGCAACTGGTACATGCTCCCCTACGAGGAGCGGCGCGACCTGATGGAGAGCCACGGCCGCAAGGGCCGTGAGTTCGCCGGCCGGGTCGTCCAGCTGGTCACCGGCTCCACTGGCCTCGACGACTGGGAGTGGGGCGTCACCCTCTTCGCCGCCGACCCCGCTGACCTCAAGGCGTGCGTCTACGAGATGCGTTTCGACCCGGCGTCGGCTGTCTACGCCGAGTTTGGGACCTTCGTCACCGGGCTGGTGGCGCCGGTCGAGGAGATCCTGGCCGAGGTTGCGCCCGGCTAAAGGATGGGGCCGGTCGTGCGCGACCGCTTCAGTTCGAATACCTGCGGGTTCCAGGCCACCCCGACCACGTGGTCCCAGAGGGCCAACGCCGGCTCCCCGGTCACCGCCGGCGACATGATCGGCCCGCTGATGCCGGCCACCCGGTCGTCGTCGTGAAAGACCAGGATGGGCACGCCCACCTCCTCGCCCACCTGGGCGACAGCTTCGGCCATCGAGGAACGAATCTCCGTGTCCCACTTCTCGTCGTGGGCCGCGGCCATGTAGATGGAGGCGAGGTCCATGGCCTCCAGCGCGGCAGTCACAGCCTCGAGTGACTTGTCGTCCTCGAGGTGGAAGCGGTTGCCGATCTCGGTATAGAGCCGGCCGATCGGCTCATCGCCGTGGTCGGCCCACACCGCCTCGACCACCCGGAGCGCCATGCGGGTGGTGCGGACCAACGGCCGGTACTGCTCAGGGATCTCGATGTTCTCGTTCTTGATGGCCAGGCTGTAGGCCCGCCAGCGCACGGGCACGCCCTTCAACGGCGCGGTCTCGACCACCCAACGGGAGGTCATCCAGGTCCACGGTCAGCCGGGGTCGAAGAAGAAGTCGAGCGTCGTCATCCGGCCCTTCTTACCACCAGTCCTTCCTACCGCCGGTACGATTGGTGTGATGCACGCCCTGGCTGATCTGCGCGCCCGCCTGCGCGAGCTGGACCGCGTGGCGGTGGCCTTCAGCGGCGGCGCCGACTCGGCGTTCCTGGCCTGGGTAGCCCAGGACACCCTGGGGGCGGACCGGGTGCTGGCCGTGACGGCGGTGTCCCCGTCGCTGGCGGCCGACGAGGCCGCCGACTGCGCGGCGCTGGCCGAGGAGTGGGGCCTGCGCTGGTCGCCGGTGCCGACCGCCGAGCTCGACCGGCCCGACTACGTGGCCAACGGCACCGACCGGTGCTTCCACTGCAAGGCCGAGCTGATGGACGTGATGGTCCCGTTGGCCGCCGGCGAGGGCGCCACCATCGTCCTCGGGGTAAACATGGACGACCTGGGCGACCACCGGCCCGGCCAGAAGGCGGCCGGCGATCGGGGCGCGGTGTTCCCACTGGTCGACGCCGGGTTCACCAAGGCCGCCGTCCGCGAAGCGTCACGGCAGCTGGGCTTGCGCACCTGGGACAAGCCCGCGGCCGCCTGCCTCGCTTCCCGCATCCCCTATGGCACGCCGGTGACTCTGGCGCGCCTCGATGGCGTGGGCCGGGCCGAGGCCGCGCTCCACCGCCTGGGCTTCCGCCAGGTCCGCGTCCGCCACCACGGCGAGGTGGCCCGGGTCGAGGTCGACCTCTCTGAGTTGGAAACCGCTGTCGCTCGTCGCGCCGACGTGGTGGCCGCGGTCAAGGCTGCCGGCTACCGCTGGGTCGCTCTCGACCTCGAGGGCTTCCGGTCTGGCAATCTCAACCCCTGAGCCGGCTGGCGCTCAGGCGCCGTACTTGGCCAGGCGGCCGGCGCAGTTCAGCATGATCGGCATGAGTTCGCGGGCCGGGCGCCGGCCCAGGGCGCCCTGGAGGCAGTCGCGCTCGCCAAAGCGTGACACTGGGTCGCGGCCCACCAGGTCGCCGTGGAGCAGGACCGGCACCGGGTGCCAGGAGTGGGCCGCCATCTGGCTGGGGGTGGCGTGGTCGCCGGTGACGGCCACGACATCGGGGCCCATGGCCATGAGCTGGGGCACCACGATGTCGAGCGCCTCGATGGCCGCCACCTTGGCGTCGAAATTTCCGTCCTCGCCGGCGGAGTCGGCCGGCTTGTGGTGGAAGAAGAACAGGTCGTAGTCGTCCCAGTGCTCCTTGAGGAGCAGGATCTGCTCGTCGATGGAGGCCGGCGGGCCGACGACATCCATACCCACCAGGCGGCCGATACCTCGGTACATCGGGTAGATCGCCACAGCCGCGGCCCGCACGCCATAGCGCTCCCCGACGGTGGGGAGCTGGCGGTGCGAGTCGAGGCCACGGAGCAGGATGGAGTTGGCCTTGGGCTGGCCGACGAGGAGGGCGCGGGCCTGGCGATCGAGCTCGGCCACCACGTCGGCGGTGTGGGCGGCCGCCAGGCTCTGGGCCAGCGGGGCGAGGGGGGCGACGCCGACCTTCTGGGGGTCGGTGTCGCCGACGCTCGGGTCGAGGCCGGCGCCCCGCATCACGACGAGCACCCGGTGCTGGGCCTCGTGGACGAACTGCAGCTCGACGCCAGGGATCCGGACGCCTTCGTTGAGCAGCCGGACGACCTCGACCGCCTCAACGTCGGGGACCCGCCCGGCCCGGCGGTCGGTGATGATGCCCTGGCTGTCGATCGTGGCCAGGTTGGCGCGGGCGGCGACATCGCCGGGGTTGAGGTGCACGTCGAGGCCGGCGGCCGACAGGGCTCCGCGGCCCAAATGGTAGTCGAAGGGGTCGTAGCCGAACAGCGACAGGTGGGCCGGTCCGGAGCCCGGGGTGATGCCGGGGCCGATGGGGTCGAGCAGCCCGGTCATGCCGGCGGCGGCCAGCGCGTCGAGGTTGGGCGTGTCGGCCTCTTCCAGCTCGGTGCCCCGGTCGGCCGTGGCGTAGCCGGCGAGGCCGTCGAGGACGACTAGCAGGATCTTGCTGGTCGAGGGTTGGACGAGGGTGGCCAGATCGAACGTCATAGTGCTCCCAGCGTACGGGGTCGGGGGCACGGCCTCGGCCGGGTTAGGCCGGTGCGGGCTCCATCAGGTAGCCCCGCGACCGGACCGTGCGGATGGCCAGGCCCACCGGTGTGAGGCGCCGGCGCAGGCGCAGGACGTGGACATCCAAAGCGTTGCGGCCCGGGGCGCCCGTCGGCCAGCCGGCCCTGATCAGCAGGTCCCGGCTCGTGACCGCACCCAACCGCTCCAGTAGCGCCTCGGCCAGGCGGGCCTCCAGGGGGGGCAGGGCCACCCAGGCGCCGTTGACCCGCAGCACGCCGAAGTCGTCCAGCTCCGGACCGGTCGAGTGGCCGTTCGGCCCGTTGTGACCGTTCGTGTGGTGGGCCTGGCTGCGCACGGCCAGTGCGTCGACCCGGGCTCGCACCTCGTTCTCGGCTGCTGGGACCCGAATCCAGTCCTCGAGGCAGTCGACGACCGGCGGCGGCTCCTGTCCATCCGGCACGAGGAGCAGCCGGGGCTCGCCCGCGAGACTGATACGTGACCGCCGGCTCTCCTCCTCCGGCCACCTGAGCATGGTGACATCCATCCCTGACGACCATAGAGACGTAACATTGCAGCGGTGTTTCGCCGTGGTGAACTACTGGCGTTCGCCGGCGGCGGGGCCGGCGGTAAGGTGTGGGGCGCCACGCGGGCGTAGTTCAGAGGTAGAACATCAGCTTCCCAAGCTGAGAACGCGAGTTCGATTCTCGTCGCCCGCTCCACACAAAAGCCCTGGTCAGAGCCTATTTCAGGCCTCCGACCAGGATTCCCAGATCGGTTTCGTGCCACATCCGTGCCACATCGGATCCGGATCGCTATCCTGGAGGCATGGCGAGGCGGCAGTCGTGGGGAAGCATTCGCAAGCTCAACTCGGGCCGGTATCAGGCCCGGTACCGCTTCGAGGGAATCGAACACACCGGCCCGACGACGTTCCGCACGAAGAGCGACGCGAACGCATGGCTGGCGGGAGTGCGCGTCGATCTCGACCGGGGTGCATGGATCGACCCTGATGCGGGGTCCATCAGCCTCGCTGACTTCGCCACCGCGTGGCTGGCCGAGCGGCCTGGCCTGCGACCTCGGACCCGGGAGCTCTACGAGAGCGAGCTTCGCCTCCACATCCTGCCGGTCCTCGGTGACATCCAGCTGCGGCAGCTGAGCAGCGCCCGGGTGCGGAGCTGGCACGCCGAGATGAGCAAGCGCGAGAAGCCGGGGCCGCCGACGGTCGCCAAGTGCTACAGGCTGCTGCGGGCGATCCTCACGACGGCCGTGGAGGACGAGCTCATCCTCAAGAACCCCTGCGTTCTGAAGCGCGCCGGCGTGGAGAACGCCCCCGAGCGACCGATCGCGACGATCGAGCAGGTGTACGCGCTCGCTGATGCGATCGAGCCCCGTTTCAGGGCGATGGTCCTCCTGGCGGCGTTCACAGGCCTACGGCTCGGGGAGTTGCGCGCGCTGCGGCGGAGCAAGCTCGACCTCGCCCAGACGAAGGTTCACGTCGTTGAGCAGATACAGGAGCTGAAGGACGGCTCGCTGGTGATAGGTGAGCCGAAGAGCGATGCCGGCCGGCGGACCGTCACGTTCCCCCAGGCCATCGTCGCCGACATGGAGGTGCATCTCGCCTCGTGGGCCGCGCCCGAGCGCGACGGGATTGTCTTCAGCGGGACGAAGGGCCAGCCGATGCGGCGGGCGACCTTCTACAGAGCCTGGGCTCGCGCCGTTGGCGCCGTCGATGTCGATCCGGATTTGCGACTACACGACCTTCGCCATACCGGTAACACTTTGGCGGCCTCGACCGGTGCGAGCACGAAGGAGCTGATGGCACGCCTGGGGCACTCGTCTCCACGGGCGGCGCTGATCTACCAGCACGCCACCGCGGATCGTGATGCTGCCATCGCCAGCGCCCTTAGCGACCTGATTCGCCGGCGGGCCCCGTCGCCGGCGTCCGACGAGGAGATCGAGCCGACGGGTACCTGATCGCCTTTCCCGATCGTGCCCGATTGTGCCGGGCCGGCATGTACCGCATGCACTCCCGTCACCGGGATGATTGACCGGACCACTCTTGCGGACGTCCCTCCTCGCCGTGGCCGTTGACAGACGCGGATGACCAGAACCGTCGCGCCCGATCAGTTCCTTCTGCGGGACCCCGGATGTCGTCCCGACTGCCGTCAGGTCAGGATGAGCGCGTAACGGGTCCCGGGTCGTACGATCGTTGGGGTGGGCAGAATCGAGGCGGTCACGACGACGACGGACCTTGAGAGAGGGCTCCTCCTGCGCGCACTACGCAGCCCTCGGGGCAAGTACTCGGCCGAGCGGGCAGGTCAGCTCTCCGGGGTGCCCCACCGGACGGTTTATGAATGGCAGGCACGCAAGGTCTGGGTGCCCGACTACGCCAAGGCCAGCCCGATGCAGTGGTCCTACCGGGATCTGGTCTACCTGCGCATGCTCTTGTGGCTCCGCCAGAAGGGAATGGAGCGATCCGAGGCAGCTCAACGGGTACGGATGGTGCGCTACCTGATCGAAACCGAGGCGATCGACACCACCGTGGTCCGAAGTGAGGGACAGGGCCTCATTCTTGCGGGCGAAGACATCGATCGCATGACCGGTGCGGGCGTCTTCGCCGAGGTGAACGAAATGGTCGATGAGCACGACCTGCTCGACCCGATCCCGGATGTGAGCACGGGGCCGCTCTGGCTTCCCAATCTCCGCCGGCCATCGGAGCGGACGGCCGTGTCACCCTGGGTCATGGCCGGCGAGCCGTGCGTCAGGGACACCCGGGTGCCAACGGTCGGGCTCTGGGCTCTGCAAACGCAACGTGACCTCCGCCCGGCGGACATCGTACGGCTGTACCCGAGCCTGACGACGGAGGACGTGGAGGACGCAACGGCGCTTGAACGGCGGCTCCGCCTTCGGGCGGCGTAGTTCCTTCCGAGTTTGGCCGGCCCTCTGCGGTTCCTGCTCGATCAGAACTTCCCGGAGGTCGACGTGCTCGACCCGCAGTCGGTCGACCGGTCAGTCGAATACGAGCACCTTCGCCAGTGGCGGCCCGACCTGGTGGCCAACACGCCGGACTGGATGATCTACCTGGAGGCCGAGTTGGCTCGCTTCACCGGCCTCGTGACCCACGACTGGCATCAGTCAGTCCAGGCTGAGGAGGCGTTCGCAATCAGCCAGACCAAGCTGGCCGTGATCACATGGCGGGAGCCACCGGACGATCCGGTCGTGTCGTGGGCGATGGTCATCGCGTACATGCCGGAGGTCAAGAGGATCCTGGCGGGCCGGCGGGACGCCCCCTTCGTATTCCTTCCCAGCCCTCGGCTCGACAGGCGCCATGTCCAAAAGGGGACGGAGGCGCTGGGCAAGGTTGCCAGCGAACTCGGGATCTCCAACGCCCAGGCGAGGCGCACGGCGAAGGCGAGCATCCTGAATCACCTGACCACCGCGGGCCTCCGCCAGGAGCTGGTCGACTTGGTCGAGCGCAAGAGCACGCGCCGACCGCCGGGGTCGCTCCTGCCGGCGACGGCTCCGGCCAAGAAGGCCCAGCCTGCCCCCTCGCCTTCGCTGCCAACGTAGGACGGCTCGGGCCGACCGTCAGCGGCTGGCGAGTCTCCTGTGGGAATCTGAGGCTCAGGTATCCGTCGCCAACGCTCCACGGCAAGCGGCGTACTCCTCGCCTGAGCCGCAAGGACACTCTGATCGAGCATCGATGTTCGCCTCAGGATGTACCCAACAGCGGGATACAGAACGGCTCCCGTAGCCAACGCGGCGTGCCGCCGGAACAAGGTTGCGCCAGCCCCCCTGGTCCGGAAAAGTAAGGAACACAACGCGTTCGATGAGCGCGCTGGCGTCCTCGACCCCATGACGGTCAAGAATCTCCCGGTCGACGAACACGCTCTCAGTGACTGAGCCCGCATAGGCGACGCTCAGCTCGAGATGCTTGGGGTGGGCGATCACTCGCTCCACCACGCCGGCGCTCCATCCTGAGTCACGGAGTGACTCTTCCGTCGCGTGGCCGGGGTTCACGCATGAATCCGTGCCGCAGTCGTAAACGAGTTCGCTACCTGGGCTGGGATCGCCACGGACCTCCCGAAACGCGAGCCGGTGGGCGTCGGCCAGTCCGCCTTCGCCGTCCGCCACTGCGAACGGGTTACTCCATGCCGCCTCATCCGCTTGCAAGCGCTCGCCCGCCGCTTTGATCAGCGCTGCCGCTTGGCTCGGCGTCAGGTAGATGCCAAAGTCCTCGATCTCAACGCACTCGCCGGGCGGCGGCCCGGGGCTGTCGTCGTCTCCCTTGTCGTCCCCGTTGGCAATGTCGACATCGGAGGGAGGCGGGGCCGCGTCCACGCGACCACAAGCCGAGCAGATCTTGAGCCACTCGTTCTCGACGGAGTCGAGCACGAGACGGTAAGACCCACAGGTCGCGCAGCGTTCGGGCTCGCCGAGCCGCCACCGGTTCACGGCCATGGCGAACGCCTCGACCACCTGCGCCGTCATGCCGCACGCCAGCCGGGCGTCCGACTCTCGCGCCCGTCGGGCGTGGGTCAGCCAGTTCACATACCCCCATGTCTTCTCGCTCATCGCCCTCAACAACCCGCGTAGATGCTCTCCTTCCGACCCGGCGGCGAGGGCACCGGCGGTAAGGGCGGCCCACGCCTTGAAATCTCCACGCTTCGGCGAATCCAGTGCGTCATCGACCACCCCGAGCGCAGCAAGCCTCTCGCCGAGGGTCAGGAGTGTTTCGCGCAGCCTCATCCCAACCGCCTGGAAGTCCTCAACCTCCGTCGCTCGGTCGAGGCTGTCGTACGCGACATCAATCCGTCGAAGCACGCCGAGGACCCACTCACCGTCTCCGCTCGGAGTTGACCGCCCCGCCATCATGCGGGTCATCAGGCCGACATGGAACGAGAGAGCAATGTCCATGCTCTTGATTGCGTCCTGGCTGTACAGGTTCGTCGGGTTCGTGATGACCCACCAGCGCCCCTCGTTGGTGTGGGCATCCCAAACGTCGTGCTGGCGCCCCATGACGTACTCGCTCGTCAGCTTCTCGACATCTTCGACGGCGAAGTCCGGACCCGATTGCGAACGGAGATAGTCCTCCACCCAGCGGCGCTCGTGTTCTGGCGAATCCATGCCTTGAGGATGCCATCGCCTGTCAACGGCTGTTCAGGGTTTCGGGACAGGCTCGGGGCGCCGCCAGGCCGGAAGGCAAGACGGACCCAGGCGAAGGGTGAGCTGGAGGCGAGAGGTCGACGTAAGCGCCCACTCGCGTCCCGCCGACATACGCTCTCCGTGCTGGGGGTACCGTATTCCAATCGACTCCCGGGGCGGGCGTGGTGCCAAGGCGGTCCCCGGTCGCTTGCTGGATTTAGCCGGTGGCG
>JANMRJ010000958.1:0-1865 GCA_031370985.1 Acidimicrobiales bacterium | reverse complement strand
CTCGGCCAGGTCGACGACCGGCTGGGGGATGTCGTGGTCTTTGGTATCCGACAGCCGGTAGCCGTCGGTCTGCTTCGACCAGGCGTCGAGCGCGCCCTGGGGGTGGCCGAGGGCCTTGCCCATGTCCCTGACTGCTGATTTCGGTCGGTACGTGATGACGTTGGCCACCTGGGCCGCGTTCTCCCGGCCGTAGCGCTCATAGACGTACTGGATGGCCTCCTCCCGCCGGCCGTTCTCGATGTCGAGGTCGATGTCGGGCGGGCCGTCTCTTTCCGGCGACAAGAAGCGCTCAAAGAGCAGTTTGAGGCCGACAGCGTCGGCGTTGGTGATGCCCAGGGCGTAACAGACCGCTGAGTTGGCGGCCGAGCCCCGGCCCTGGCAGAAAATGTCGTTGCCCCGGCAGAACTCGACGATGTCCCAGACGATCAGGAAGTAACCCGGGAACCCCAGCGACTCGATTATGGCCAGCTCGTGATCGATCTGCTTCTCGGCCGTGGGGTTGTGCGGGTACCTGCGCTCCGCTCCCTTCCTCGTGAGCTCTCGCAGCCACGTCATTTCGGTGTGGCCGGGCGGGACGGGGTAGTCGGGCAGGTTGGGGGCGACGAGCTTGAGGTCGAAGGCGCACTCGTCACCAATGCGGGCGGCCCTGTCGACCGCACCGGGGTAGCGGGCGAACCTCCGGGCCTGCTCGGCGCCGCTTCTCAGTTGGGCTGTTGCCGCGGGTGGGAGCCAGCCGTCAAGCTCGTCGAGCGATCGTCTCGCCCGGACCGCGGCCATGGCGGTGGCGAGGGGGCGTCTGGCCTGTGTGGCGTAGTGGACGTTGTTGGTGGCGACGATCTCGACGTTCGCCCTCGCTGCGAGGGTGACCAGGGCGTCGTTGCGCACGGAGTCGACAGGGTCGCCGTGGTCCCACAGCTCGACGGCCACGTTGTCGCGGCCGAAGGCGTCGACGAGGGCGTGAAGCTCTGTGCTGGCCGCGGCGGGCCCTCGTTCGAGAAGCGCGGCCGGGACGGTGCCCTTCCGGCAACCGGTGAGAACCTGCCAGTGGCCGTGGTGGCTCTTCGCCAGGGTGGCCAGGTCGGTCTTGGGGACGCTCTTCTCGCCGGCGCTCATGTGGGCGTCGGTGATAGCCCGGGCGAGGTGGGCGTAGCCCGTGGGGTTTCGGGCGAGGATCACGAGGTGGCGGCCGGCGGGGTCGGGGGCGCCGGCCTGTGACTTCCTGGGCAGATCGAGGGTGAGCTCGGCGCCGAAGATGGTGGGGACACCCAGCGCGGCGGCCGCGTCGGCGAACCGGACGATGACGTAGAACCCATCGTGGTCGGTGATGGCCAGCGCTGCTAGGCCGAGCCGCGCCGCCTCCTCCACCAGTTCCTCGGGGTGCGACGCCCCGTCGAGGAAGCTGAAGTTGGAGTGGCAGTGCAGCTCGGCATAGGCGACGGTGCGTGTTTGCCGGGGCACCTGCGGGGGCTGGTACGGGCCTCGATGGTTGGACCACGCCGGGCTGTCCCCGCCGTCGGCGTTGTACGGCCGCCCCGACAGCCGGCGCTCCAGCTCGGCCCACGGCACCGGCGGATTGGTCCAGCCCATAGTGTGGAGTGTAGACGAACATACGTTCGGGCCTTGCCGACGGGTGAGAGGGGCTGATATACAATACCCAATGGCGAGGCGGAGGACGATCCGGGCGGTGCTGGTGGCCGTGGGGCTCGTCGCGTCCGCCGCCTGCTCTCCGGGCACCCCTGGCCGTGGAAGCGCCGGCGCCGGCCCCTCTGCAACGCTGGGCACTGAACCGCCTCGCACGACCACTACCAACCCGTACGCGGTGCCGGCGGTCATCGACATTGCGTATGTGAATAGGGTGCTGGCGG
>JANMRJ010000946.1:0-6168 GCA_031370985.1 Acidimicrobiales bacterium | reverse complement strand
TCGTCTGCGCCTCGCCGGTCCGGCGTTCGCCGTACACGTTGCCGTTGATCTGGATCGGCCCGAATGCTGGATCGACGTTCTCGACGGGCGCCGAGCGCTCAGCTTGTAAGGACGTTCCCAGCCGGCCGGCTGGTTGCCACGCGCCCGGCCCACCAACAGACCCGGGTCACGTGGTCGATGCGGTCACCCCGCAGCGGTGTCACGTCCCGCTGGAGAGGTCCCGGTCCTCCATCTCCCACGCGTGGTCGAGCATGTGGTATGCGCATCGCCGGATCGTGAATTGGACCGTCCACGACCGTGCCGCTGCGCCTCGGGTGTTGTGGTCGCGGATCGCCTCGCAGAGGGCGTCGCGGTACGCTCGAAGTGCGGCCGGGTCGTCCCGGGTCTCCAGCGCCACCTTCACACCGACTTTCGGGGCGAACTCCCAGATCTCGGCGCCGTTCGCGTGCCGCACGATCCTGGCCCGATCGCGTCCTCCGCCCCGCGGACCCAGCCGAAGCTCCGCCGAGACCCGCGCGGCCACGTCATCGAAGTAGGCCCAGCAGGCCCGGAGCAGGGCGATCTTCCGTTCGCATGCGGGGTCGCTCATCTGCTCGTATTCCGGTCCCGCGGACCGGGTCGACAGCCCGTAGAAGTCGGTCAACCCGGTGCCTTCAAGCCGCTCGACGACGACGAGGTCCCCGGTCGCGGCGAACTCGTCGCCCTGGCCCGCGAGGTCGGCGATCGGTGCGTAGCGCGGTCGGTAGGCGGCGAGCGCCCGGAGCGCATCCTCCTCGACCTTCGCGCTCCTGTCCCAGCCGGGCCAGTCGAACGCCGAGGCGACCACCCGCTTCTTCTTGCCACGCTCAACCATCACCCGGATCGAATTGGACACGCGCACCTCCGGCAAATTCACTACGCCATGAGGTGCTGCAGATGCTCCGCGTAGTGCTTGGTCGAATCCCACGCGACCGCAGTCGCGAGCGTCTCCAACCCCAGCCAGGGGAACCGGTCAGCCATGAACAGGTCCTCGCCCGACGCAGCTCCGACTGCTTCGACGAGCCGCTCGAATGCGGCAGCCTCGAAGGCTCGCACCTCGCTCGGGTCTCGATCGCGGAACTCTTCGAGGATCGACCGGTTCTGGGCGTCGATGTCGAAGTTCGGGTTCCGCTCATACGGCACCTCGCCCGCCCTGAGTGCCGTGACCACGCGCGCCGAGTGGTCACTCCACCAGCCGACGTGCGCGAGCGCGTCCTTGCGGGTCCATCCATTCATGTCCGGGAGCGGTTCCGCCCACGCGTCGTCGTTCAGGGTGGCGACAGCACCGACGAGCGGCTCGTGGGTCGCGCGGATCTCGGCGAGGAACATCTGCTTGTTCATCTCGGACAGCATGCCTCAAGTACCCGCAGGTTCGCTCGTCCCAGCGACCCGAGGCCACGCGAACGTGGTCGCGAGAAGGCCACCCTGTAACTGCCTCGAGATGCCACCACGGGCAGCGGCCGCAAATGCATTGACAACGCGCTCCCGATCTCGCCCCGGGGACCGTCCAGGACGTAGCGTCTCGGCCCCTTCGCCGTCGCGCGATCTGGCCGATCGGGGTGCCAGGTCACAGCGCGGCCAAGCCGAGTCGCCGCGCGATGATCGCCACGGCGCGCGGCACGTCTCCGATCCGCTCGAAGGTCGACACGCGAGCGTCGTCGGCCGGCAGGCGCTGACACGTTGAACGGCGACGACGGTCCGAGCGGGGCCACGGGGGACCCGGGGCCGATCGTGGTCTCGGAGCGATCCTGCGGCTACGGCGTGTACCAACCGCCGTAGATGCTGGTGGCGCCAAAGGTGTCGGCGCAGTCCGCCTGGACCGCCGGCTTCGCCGTCGGGCTCCCGTCGATGAGCGACTGGCGCCACTCGTTGACCGCGGCGCACTGCGGCGATTTCACGAGCAGTCGCAGGAAGTCCTTGACGACCCACGTCGGATCGGACTCGCACTTCTCCGATATTGAGCCCGATGTCGGCTCCACGATGACGCGATCATCCAGATCACGAGCAGCGACGGCGACAAAGACGCTCGCAAACGTCGACATGACGGCGTCTTATTTCTTGTTGCCGTAAACCATCTCGACTACGCTTCGCTGGTCATGCTCGTCGACCCAGCGATCGTGCCCGAAGATGACGTTGAGCGTATCGCGGCGATCAACCGCTACGACATTCTCGACACGCCGCCGGACGGCGCGTTCGACCGGATCACGAGCCTCGCGGCGCGCGTGTTCGGCGTTCCGATCGCGATCGTCAGTGTCGTAGACCGTGATCGAATCTGGTTCAAGTCACACCACGGTTTGGACCTCGAGCAGGTCGATCGCGCGCCGGGCCTGTGTGCGTCGGCGATCCTGCACGACGGACCATGGATCGTCAACGACGCGCCGACCGATCCGCGGGCCTTGGCGAACCCTCTTGTTGCCGGCCAGTTTGGGCTGAAGTTCTATGCGGGGGTGCCCCTGAAGGTTGCGGGCGGGTACAACCTCGGCACCCTCTGCATTCTCGACTTCGAGCCGCGCGAGATGACCGATGACGAGACGTCGACCCTTCAGGATCTTGGCGAGATGGTGATCGGGGAGCTGGAACTTCGGCTGTCGAGCAGGCATGCGGTCGCGGCCGCAAGCGAACGCGAGCGGGTAAAGGACGCATTCGTGGGGATGCTGTCGCACGAGCTCCGGACGCCGGTGACCACGATCTACGCGGCGGCTCGGGTTCTCGCTCGCAGCGACGTGGTCCATGTGGACGCCCGAGCCAAGGATCTGTTTCCCGACATCGTCTCGGAATCTGAGCGCCTGCTGCGCCTGATCGACGATCTGCTGGTATTGACAAAGGTCGAACAGGGATCGCTTGAGAGCACCGCCGAACCCGTCCTCCTTCAACGAGTGATCGAGCGCACGGTCAATCGGGTCTCGCGTCACGAACCGAACCGCACGATCGAGGTCGCGATTCCTGCGACGCTTCCGCCCGCCGCCGCCGACGAGGTGTTCATCGAGCAAGTACTTGCCAACCTCCTGTCGAACGCATTGAAGTACAGCCCGACTGATGCTCCCGTCTTCGTCTCCGCCGAGATCGTCGGCGAGCATGTCGAGGTCCGCGTCACGGATCGCGGGATCGGACTCCCATCGGATCGGCGCGAAGACATCTTCGACCTGCTCGTTCGAACGACCGAGGCGACACGTTATGCCGCGGGGGCCGGCATCGGTCTGTACGTCTGCCGCCGACTGATGCAGGCGATGGACGGTGAAATCTGGGCGGAGGCAACAGCTGATGGTGGCGGTACGGTCTTCGCGATCCGGCTCCCAGTGGTCGTGGATTGAGCCTCTCGATCGGCCGCACGCTCCTGCCGCGGTAGCCTGTCGGTCTCCTCAAAGACCTCCAGCGCCCGCGCGTGCGCGAACCGTTCTGGGTCCCACCCGTGGCCCTACTCGCGATCGCGAGAGGGCCCACAGATCGAGCCGGTCGTCGTGATGGAGCGGCGCCTCGTCGCGCAGACGACGGAAACCGGGTCAGGGATCGTCGAGCGCGGGTGTGCATGGCGCCTTGGTCAGGGTCGCAGCCCAGGACCCGGCACTCGTCGGCGGCGCCAACAACAACCACGGCGGCGCGGTCGCGGCGATCTTCGAACGCGTTGTTACGCCACTTCAATGAGAACGAGCAGCATGCTGCTCCCGGCGCACCGCTTCGCGTCGTTTCCTAGGCTCCGGACGTGATGTGACGGAGCGCCCAGGACCGTCGGCTAACAACATCAACGACGGAGTGGACCATGAATCGCACACGCGCCCTGTCCCTGTTCAGGCCATTCGGCCTGCTCGCAGCGGTCTTCCTGGCCGCCTTCGCCGGCTTGGCCCCATCGGCGTCCGCGAATGACACGCCGGGCAACAACGGAACCGTGAAGATCCACAATGGAGCCGGCGAGAACAACCCCGGCGAAGTCCGCGACGAACCGCATGTCTGCACCTTCCACCTGCACTTCTACTTTGCCGATCCCGAGCAGGCCGGGACGTGGGAGATCCAGGAATGGGCCCCCACGGGGACCAAGGGCACGGTCGTCCTGAGCGGGATCTAC
Source organism: Acidimicrobiales bacterium (assembly GCA_031370985.1). GTDB lineage: Bacteria > Actinomycetota > Acidimicrobiia > Acidimicrobiales > AC-14 > CADCTB01. The sequence goes on along the minus strand of JANMRJ010000946.1, from coordinate 2,090 downwards.
AACACCGCCGGCGACGGCGAAGATCGCCAGCCGGAGGAGGGCGTCTATACCCTTCCGGACGGTCACTACAAGCTGTTCTGGGATGGCGACACGAACAAGCACGACAAGATGAAGGTCTTCTGGGTCGACTGCGCGCCTGCGAATTCCAGCCCCGTCCCGTCGGCAAGCGAGGCTCCGATCTCCAGTGCCTCGACCGCGCCGAGCGCGTCGGCCTCGACCGCCCCGAGCGAGTCGGCCTCGACCGCCCCGAGCGCGTCGGCGCCGGGCGGCAGTGAGCTGCCGATCGAGAGCGGTGCACCGAGCGCCTCGACGCCGCCCACCGGCAGTGAGCTGCCGATCGCCGGCAGTCCGCCCCCGACCGGCGAGGTCGAGGGAATCACGGGAACGCCCCCGCCCGGCGCGACGCCACCACCGACGGACACGCTCGACGGCGGTTCAACGCCGAGCAACGACGGCTGGCGCGTGGTCCTGGTGAGCATCGCCGCGCTGCTTGCCGCCGCCGCCTTCCTCGTCCCAAGCCCGACGGCCGTCGGTGCTCGAGTGGCTCGACCGCGACGCCGGCGCTGACCATCGAACCCGACTGAACCCGCGAGCGGCGGGCCGAGGCGCGACGAACCAGCTTCGTCTGAGCCAAGGCCCGCCGCTTGCGTTCCGGACAGGTCGACGGACTCTGGCTCGGCTCAGCCGTAGAAGTCGAGCACCAGCCGGGTTCGGCTGCCATAGCGCCAGACACCGATCCCGATCGAGCGGTACCTCGCGTTCTTGATGTTCCGCCAGTGGCCGCCGTTTGCGGACCGCTCGGCCTGGAACGCGAGCTGCGACGCCAGGACGGCCGCCTTGGCCGAGGCGTAGCCGTCCCGGCAGCCGATGTTCTCTCCCCAGTTCCAGAGCATGTAGCCGGCGAGACGGAGGCGGTACCCGGGGTCGCCATAGGCGGTATGGCTGCAGATGGCGCGCGTCACCAGCAGCTTCGAGTACGGCCGCGAGACCTTGTCCGACAGGCCGATCGAATAGGCAATCGGCGGGACGTATGCGCTGTAGTGGCCGCTGCCATAGCCGCGGCACGTTCCGTCGGCGAGGATCCAGCCGCCGGTCCTGTCGCAGTTGATGAGCCCGAGCGAGAACCGCTCGACCGTGTACCAGGGCTTGTCCACCACGGTGGTCGCCAGGGCAACCGTCGACGAGTCGAGGGCCGGCTGGAGCGTGGGAGCGGACGCTCCGGCCGCGGGCGCCAGCGCAAGTCCGAGAACCAGTGAGCCGGTCAGGGCCAGGCCGATCCATCGGCCGGTTGGCAGAATCCGCGCGCTTCGGCCGAGTCGTCGGTAGCCGAGGATGGGCGCCTGTCGCGCCGCTGCGGTCCGCGGGTTGCGGGAGGACGCCCGTTGGGCGCCGATCGTGGAACGAAACAAAACTCGTGCCTCCTGTCTGCCGGACGTCGCGGTGACGCGCGATGACGGTGATCGATGCCGCCGGACGGCGGCAACGAGGGACGCTCCGGCTTGAGCCGGAACGTGGAGCGCGGGAGCGCGGGTGCGCGAGGAGCGGGCGACTCGGCACCGGCCGAGAGAGCGACTGCCGTTGGGCGGCGTCTGCGATGTGGCCTTCTGTCTGGGGGACGCCGGGAGAGTATCGCCCGCTCGAGCCGCGCCGTCATCCCCCGGAACGACTATCCGGCCGTGCGCCGACGGTCCTGGTCCGATCCCGAGCTCCGCCGCCTCTCCGCCGGTCCGTCGGCGAACGCGCCGCTGGAGGTTCGACCAGCGACGCGCCGCAGACGCCTTCGACGACCGACGGCCGCAACTCCTGGTTCCGACTGAAGGCCAGAAGCTGGCGGGTGAGCGACGCCGCCTGGCCGACGGCCTGACCGATGCCGCGCAGATCCTCCTGGACCTCGTGCTCGTCGGCGAAACGGGTCGCCGCGAGGTCGGCGTAGCCGCCGATCGCCGTCAGGATGTTGTTGAAGTCGTGGGCGACGCCACCAGCCAGACGGCCGATGCTCTCGAGCCGCTGGTTCTCGAGCATTCGGCGCTGCATGGCCTCGCGTTCCTCCTCGAGTCGCTTGCGCTCGAGGATCTCGAATTCGAGGGCGC
>JANMRJ010000895.1:0-4325 GCA_031370985.1 Acidimicrobiales bacterium | reverse complement strand
CAACCACCTGACGAAGCTCGGGGTGACCGCGCTCGAGCTGATGCCCGTGCACCAGTTCGTGCACGACAGCACGCTGATCGAGAAGGGACTGCGCAACTACTGGGGCTACAACACCCTCGGCTTCTTCGCACCGCACCAGGAGTACTCCAGCGCTGCGGACGCGGAGGACAAGATCGGCCAGCAGGTGCAGGAGTTCAAGCAGATGGTGCGCTCGATGCACGCCGCCGGCATCGAGGTCATCCTCGACGTCGTCTACAACCACACGGCCGAGGGCAACCACATGGGCCCCACGCTGTCGTTCCGGGGCATCGACAACACCGCCTACTACCGCCTTGTCGAGGACAACGCCCGCCACTACATGGACTACACGGGCACCGGGAACACCCTTAACGCCCGCCACCCCGAGGTGCTGCACCTCATCATGGACAGCCTGCGGTACTGGGTGACTGAGATGCACGTCGATGGCTTCCGGTTTGACCTGGCCTCGGCGCTGGCCCGGGGCTTCCACGAGGTCGACCGGCTGTCGGCCTTCTTCGACCTCATCCACCAGGACCCCGTTGTGTCCTCGGTGAAGCTCATCGCCGAGCCGTGGGATGTCGGTGAGGGCGGCTACCAGGTCGGCAACTTCCCCGTGCTCTGGACGGAGTGGAACGGGAAGTACCGCGACGCAGTCCGCGACTTCTGGCGAGGTCAGGGGACGTCGCTCGCCGAGATGGGCTACCGCCTCACGGGTTCGAGCGACCTGTACCAGGGCGACGGCCGAGGCCCGAGCGCGTCGATCAACTTCATCACCGCCCACGACGGCTTCACCCTTCGCGACCTCGTCTCCTACAACGACAAGCACAACGAAGCCAATGGCGAGGACAACCGCGATGGCACTGACGACAACCGTTCGTGGAACTGCGGGGTCGAGGGCGAGACTGACGACCCCGACGTTCTCGAGCTGCGCCGGCGCCAGCAGCGCAACCTCCTCGCCACGCTCCTGCTCTCCCAGGGCGTGCCCATGCTGGTGGCCGGCGACGAGCTGAGCCGCACCCAGCGGGGCAACAACAACACCTACTGCCAGGACAACGAGCTGAATTGGATCGACTGGGACTTCGACGACGAGGCCAAGGAGCTCCTCGAGGTCACTGGCCGCCTGGTCAAACTGCGCCGCGAGCACCCGGTGTTCCGGCGGCGGAAGTTCTTCCAGGGCCGGCCCATCCACGGCTCCGACCTCGCCGATATCGGTTGGTTCGGCCCGGACGGCCGGGAGATGGGCCAGGACCAGTGGTTGGCCGGCGACCTCGTCGCCCTGGGCATGTTCCTGAACGGGAACGAGATTTCCGAGCCCGGACCCCGTGGCGAACGGATCGTCGATGACAGCTTCCTGCTCCTGTTCAACGGCCCCAACCCGGTCGACTTCCGCCTGCCGAATGGCAAGTGGGCCAGCGAGTTCGAGCTGGTGCTCGACACCGCCATCGGCTACGCCCGCCACGAGCTGCACCGGGAGGGCGTCATCCTGCTCGCCGACGAGGAGCTCTCCCTCGCCGCTCGCTCGTTGGTGATCCTCCGCAAGACCGACTGAGGTCTGGTCGCTCCAGTGCGGCCCAGACCGAAACTCGTCCTCTCTTCCGGAGAAGGTCCCTGGTTCACCAGCGAGGTCGAGTTCTCAGACCTTGACGCCAGCGAACGGATCCTGCGTGCAACGAACGCCGTTCGGGACCCCCGCGATGCGGACCGCTACAGGTCGAGGAGGTGTTCCGCCTGGTCGTTGATCCGTGAAGCACGTCCGTCGTGGTCGATGTCTCCGACTGCGGCCTTGACTCACTCGTGCACGCTGCTCGGCGCGCACCGGGGGGCCGAGGTGCACATGCGCTTGGCGTCGCCGTACCCTTAGTCGCCGGCCACGCTGGCGGCTCATGCCATGACTGACACCCTGAACGCGACCCACCACGACCGAACGGACCCGGTGCCGCCCCACCTGCGGGGCTGGCTGCACCTGGTTTGCTTCGTACTGTCGGTCCCCGCCGGCGCGCTGGCTATCGCCGGCGCCGGAACGGCCCGGGCCCAACTGGGCGCCTTCGTCTACGCCATCGGGATGACGGCGATGTTCGGCGTCAGCGCCCTGTACCACCGGCGGCGGTGGTCGCTCACCGGGCGCCAGCGGATGCGCCGGCTCGACCACGGGACGATCTTCGTCATGATCGCCGGTTCCTACACACCCCTGTGCCTGCTCGCCCTCCGGGGCACGACCGGCACCGTGGTGCTGACCGCAGTCTGGGCCGGCGCCGCCGGCGGCTTTGGGCTGGCGCTGTCGGGGATCGCCGAGAAGGCGGTCCTCGGACTGCTCTGCTACATCGGCATGGGATGGGGCATCGTGCTGGCCCTGCCCGAGCTGAGCCGCCAGCTCAGCGGCGGCCAGATCGGCCTGCTTGTCATCGGCGGGGTCATCTATACCGCCGGCGGCATCGTGCTCGGCACCAACTGGCCCAACCCGTCACCGGTGTGGTTCGGGTACCACGAGGTGTGGCATGGCATGGTGGCGTTGGCCTGCGTCTGCCACTACCTCACGATCGTGTCGGTCATCCGCGGTGCGTAGCGGTGAGGCCGTGCCTGTTCGGACTCGTGAGGATCGTCGCGCCATGGGACGCGTCGCGGTCACGGGGCTCGTCGTCATGGGCCTTGCCCTCGCCGGCTGCGGCGCCGCCACCATCGGTGAGTCGGGTCCCGTCGCCGCCGAGGTCACGCCGAACAATCGCCAGCAAGCCGCGCTCGCCCCGCCCCGTCCCCGGCTCACCGGCGGGGGCCTGGCCCCGCCAGGGGGTGTGGCGGCCCCGCCAGGGGGACTCATCACCGCGCCACCGGCGGCGGTCGCCGACGGCGAGACCGCGATCGCCGGCACTCGTCCTCGCGTCATTTCCTCGCCGCCCGAGCCGATGCCCACCACCACCGTCGCACCGGCCCCACCGGCGCGGGTCAACATCTACGCCCACACACTCACGCCACACCTGAGCCCGGCGGTCGCCGGCATCCCGGTGCGGGCATACGTTCCCAACAGCGACGCCGCCACCGTCAGCGTCATCGACCCGGCGACAATGCAGGTGGTCTCGACCTTCAACGTCGGCACCCGTCCGCATCACGTCACCCCGTCGTGGGACCTCTCGAAGCTCTACGTCAACAACACCGAGGGCAACAGCCTCACCGAGATCGATTCGAGAACGGGCCGGCCGACCAGGACCATCCCGATCACCGACCCTTACAACCTGTACTTCACGCCGGACGGCTCAAAGGCCATCGTCGTGGCCGAGCGGTTCCAGCGCCTCGACTTCTACAACCCGGCGGACTGGTCGTTCATCAAGAGCGTCGGAATCCCATGGGCCGGCGTTGACCACGCCGACTTCTCCGCCGACGGCCGGTACTTCATGGCCAGTTGCGAGTTCAGCGGCCAGGTGGTCAAGGTCGATGTCGAGACCATGACCGTGGTGGGCCGGGCCAACGTCGGCTCGCTGCCCATCGATGTGAAGATGAGCCCCGATGGCAAGGTGCTCTATGTCGCCAATCAGGGCCGCCACGGCGTCTCGCTCGTCGACCCCGAGACGATGACCGAGATCGGCTTCATCCGCACCGGCACCGGCGCCCATGGGCTGAGCGTCAGCCGCGATGCGGCCACGCTCTACGTCAGCAACCGGATGGAAGGCACGATCTCGGTGATCGATTTCGCCACCCGGGCCGTCCGGATGACCTGGAAGGTGGGTGGCAGCCCCGACATGCTCCAGGTCAGCGCCGACGGTGCCCAGCTCTGGGCGTCCAACCGCTTCGGTGGCTCCGTGTCCGTCATCGACACCGCCACCGGCCGCGTGCTGTCGACCATCGCCACCGGCGCCGGCGCCCACGGCGTCAGCCTTTTTCCACAGCCGGGCCGGTACAGCGTCGGCCACAACGGCGTCTACCGATAGCGCTTCTTTGTGCGCTCAGCGACGCTCCCGCTGCGGTAGTCCAGCGGACGAACGGCTAGCCGGGGCGGCCCGCCCCGACGATATCGACTGAGCGCCACCCGCGGATCCGAACCGGCGTCCCGGTTTGGCTCGCCTCGATCATCTCGCCGCCGCCAATGTAGATGGCGTTGTGGTGGATGCTCTCTACACCGTCGTTGCCGAAGAACAGCAGGTCACCGGGCTGGACGGCGTTGATCGGCACCCGGGTGGTCTCGAAATACTGGGTGTAGGCGGAGTGGGAAAGGGACACACCTGCCGCTTTCCAGGCCCACGCGGTGAGACCGGAGCAGTCGAAGTTGTTGGGGCCCGAGCCGCCGTAGACGTAGGGCTTGCCGAGGTGTTTGCGGG
>JANMRJ010000890.1:0-1684 GCA_031370985.1 Acidimicrobiales bacterium | reverse complement strand
CACGCCGTGGTGAGCGGGGTCACCCGCCAGCAGGCCATGCTGGCCGAGCTCCTCGACTCGCGTGAGGCGGAGCTGCGGGTCGTCATGGTGGCCGAGTCGCTGCCCGAGCTGGCCGGCGAGGCGGCGGCCAAGGCGCTGAACGACCATTCCGACGGCCTGGTCGATGTCGTCACCGCGGGCCTCGACCAGCTCCGGGCATCGGTCCGTGCATCGGAGCTGTCGACCGTTGCGGTGATGGACGGCATGCGCGAACTGCTGCGCCGGGTGGAAATCACCGCCGAGGTCAACGCCGAGGAGGCCCGGCTCGAAAGCGAGCGCCGGCTGGAGGCGCTGAAGCGGTCGGTCGCCCGCCAACTCCGACCGGTCTCCGCCGCGGTGTCCGAGCTGGCCGACTACATCGAGACCGCCGAGGAGCGGGAGGCGGCCCGCACCAAAGCACTCCAGGCAACGGTCACCCGCCTGCTCCAGCCGCTGGCCGCGGCGGTCGAGCGCTCCGACCAGCAGCTGGCGGAGATCCACGCCCTGCTCGACGCCAGGGGAGCACCGAAGCGCCCGGCGGCCGCCCCGACGAAGGCACCAGGGCCGGCGCCGGCCCCGAAGTCCGCCCGCACCAAGGCGCCGGCAGCGACGAGCTCATCGACGAGAGCGGCACAGCAAAAGCCGGCGCCGGCCGCCAAAGCCGCCGGCCGCTCGACCCCCACCCGCGCCGCGAAGCCGGCGCCGGAGGACACCTCGATCCTCTACGACCACGAGGCGCCCTCCAAGGCGGCCCCGCCGCCCCGCCGCCGCTGATCGAAAGCCTGATCGCCCGCCGGGCGGGCCCAGAGCGCCAGGAGAGCGCCAAAGTCGGTATCGAGGGTGCCCAGGACACGGCCCTGCTCTGGCGCGCGGCCCAGCACGGCCGGGTCGAGGCCTTCAACGTCTCGATCGACTACCTGCTCGTCGAGGACGCCCCCCGCCGGCCGCTGCACGTGGCCGACCTGGGCTTGGCATCCCGGCTGGCTGACATCGCCGAGCTGTCGGCCGAGGACCGGTCATCGCTGCTGCACATGCTTCACGCCTTGGTGACCAAGAATCGGCTCAAGGCGACTGGCCGGCGAGCGGGGATGAGAACTCGTAGATAGCACGTGATCCGATCAGCGTCCGGACGGAAACCTACAAAGCGCGTCGACTCATTGGGACGGTGAGATATGACCGGCGGTGGCGGACAAAAGAACCAATGCAGCGTTCAGTAGTGAACGATGCTTGTCCTCCATATCTGAACGTTTACGAACAAATATCGCCTGTTCAAGTCGCCAAATCGCCACTTCTTTGTTATCGACGTCAGGCAACATTGAGTCGACGAGACTAATCATCCCTTTGAGCAACTCGTCGACCAAGGCTTCTTCCTCGGGTGTTATAGGGGTCTCGTCCATGACGATGGTATCTACCCTCCACAGAACGATGCAAAGTTGTAGCTGCTGCCCATCCCCGCAAATATAGGAACAACGGGGTACACGGGTGTCAGGCGTCCTCCCATGCCTGGGGCAGGCATGAACTCCGGTAACCATTCAGGTCGGTGCGCCGAGGGTCCACCACTTGTGCGGATGGGCGTGTGAAGATCTCAGATCTCATCTCCCACTGACCCCGCAGCGACGCCCCGTCGCCAGGCCGTGTGCCCACGATGACCTCCGGCGACGCCGTC
>JANMRJ010000870.1:0-1854 GCA_031370985.1 Acidimicrobiales bacterium | reverse complement strand
GGGCAACGAACACGTATCTCTCGGGCCGCGTCGCCGCACGATTCGGAAACTCTCGGATGGTCGCGCTGTCCACCGGGAACGTCTACCCTCTCGTCCCCGTGGTCGACGGCGGGGCGACAGAGGAGGCGGCCGTCGGGCCCGTCGGCGAGTACGCCATGAGCTGCCTTGGGCGCGAAAGGGTCCTGTCCCATTTTGCCGAGAAGAATGGAACCCGACTCGCGCTCGTCCGCCTCAACTACGCGGTCGAGATGCGTTACGGGGTTCTCGTTGACGTGGCCCGCAAGATCCTCGGCGGCCAACCAGTGGACTTGACGACGGGGCACGTCAACGTGGTGTGGCAGGGCTACGCCATCGAGGTCATCCTGCGGGCCCTGCGGCATGCTCAGAACCCGCCGTTCGTGCTGAACCTGACAGGCCCGGAGACGGTGCGAATACGGTCACTCGCAGGGGCGCTGTCCGCAGCCATGGGGATCCCCGTCACCCTGACGGGTTCGGAAAGCCCGACAGCACTCCTCAGCGATGCAGGCCGATGCCATGGCCTCTTCGGCTACCCCGCGGTCCCTGTGGCCGAGCTCACCCAAGCCACCGCGGACTGGCTGCGCGCGGACGGAGAGGTGCTTGACAAGCCGACCAAGTTCGAGCGCAGGGACGGACAGTTCTGATGATCACCGAGCGCTTCCGTCAAGGGGCGGTCGTCCCGGCTCATCCGTTGGCCCTGACCGCTGACCGCCGACTCGATGAACGGCACCAGCGGGGCCTCAGCAGGTACTACCTGGAGGCCGGAGCTGGCGGGCTCGCCGTTGGCGTGCACACGACCCAGTTCGGGATCCACGACCCAGCGGTCGGATTGCTGGCTCCGGTCCTTGAGCTGGCCGCCTCCGAAGCGACGGCTTGGCAGAGTCGGGGAGGCGCACCGGTGACGCTCGTGGCGGGCGCCATCGGGGACGTCGCGCAAGCTGTTGCCGAAGCTGAGCTTGCGGCTCTGCTCGGCTACGATGCGGTGCTTCTCAGCCCTGTCGGCGGCCTCACCGAGCCCGCCCTGATCGAGCGGGCGAGGGCAGTTGGCGAGGTCCTCCCGGTCATTGGGTTTTATCTCCAGCCTGCGGTCGGCGGGCGGGCGCTTTCCCGATGGTTCTGGACCAAGCTGGCCGGTCTCAGCAGCGTCGTGGCGATCAAGGTCGCGGCGTTCGATCGCTACAAGACGCTGGATGTGCTGCACGGCGTTGCGGCATCTGGTCGGAGCTCCGAGATAACCCTCTTCACCGGCAACGACGATCACATCCTGATCGACTTGATCACCCCGCATGAGATTCGAACCGGCGGAGAGCTGGTCGAGCTTCACTTCAGTGGTGGCCTGCTTGGCCAGTGGTCGGTGTGGACGCAGCGCGCGGTCGGTCTATCCAGGGATGCCTCTCAAGCCCGGCGCGGAGATGCCGACGCACAGCGTCGCATGTTGGTGACCGACGGCCATCTCACCGATGCCAATGGCGCGCTGTTCGATGTCGCAAACGACTTCCGGGGCTGCATCGCGGGCATCCACGAGGCGCTGTGCCGCCAGGGGCTCATGCGGGGTCGCTGGTGCCTGGATCCCAACGAGGACCTGTCGCCAGGACAGACAGAGGGGATCGATCGCATCTGGGCAGCGTATCCGGACCTTCGCGATGACGACTTCGTCGCGGCGAACATCGATCGTTGGCTGGCGTAGGGGCGCCATGACAGTGACCTCGCCGCCGATCGCGTTCAGCACGCTGGCGTGTCCGGAGTGGGGACCTGAGCAGATCGTCGACCGGGCGGCCGAGCTGGGCTACGACGCGATCGAGTGGCGCGGTGGTCCATCTGGCCACGTCTCTACGG
>JANMRJ010000363.1:0-4026 GCA_031370985.1 Acidimicrobiales bacterium | reverse complement strand
GTCTTCCTCGTCATCCAGCGGCCCCCCGCTCGGCGGCCCGCCGTTTGGAGGTGCAGGTCGGGCCGCCGGCGCCGGCCGGTCGAGGTCGGCGTCGTAGGCCCGCCGGCGGTCGGGGTCGCCCAGCACCGTCCATGCCCCGTTGATCGCCGCCATCACCGTCTGGTCGGCGTCGGGGGCGACATCGGGGTGGTAACGAAGGGCGAGGAGCCGGTAGGCGCGTTGGATCTCGTCGGGGCTGGCCGCCGGCCCGACGCCGAGCAGTTCGTAGTGCGTCGCCACCGTCAGTAGGTGGTGGCCTCGGAAACCCTGGCCAGCAGGGCGCCCACGCCAGCGAGGGACTCCTGGTGGGTGACGAGCGCCCCGATCGCGCCGCCCACCCGCATGCGGCCGCCGGCGAAGGCGGCGGCGGGGGAGAGGTGGCCCTGGCTGATGGCGGTCGCCGTCTCATAGTCGGTGATGAGCTCCACGTCGACCGGGCCCGCCGGTAGGCCCGGCTCGAAACGTACCCGTCCGCCGGCCACCCGCAGCACGTAGGAGACATCGCCGTCCGGCCCGCCGGTTACCTGCTGGTGCACGCTGAGCGCGGCGCAGCGGCCAGCGTCGGGCGCGGCGGCCGACATCGCCTCCCCCATGCGTGCGAGCCATTCGGGACTCAGGAACCTCACCCCCACAGTCTCGCCCATTACCGTCCCTCGGGATGATGGATGCCGAGATCGCCCCGTCCGATGAGCGCCGGCACCGAGCCCCTGGGCCCGAGCGGCCCCCTGAGCGGGGTGGCGGCGGCCGGGACTGGGAGGAGTCGTGGTACCTGGACTTCGTCGACGGCGACGGCCGCCTGGCCGGGTATGTGCGGCTGGCGCTGCGCCCCGCCGAAGGCACTGCGTGGTTCTGGGTCGGGATGGTGGGCGGCGGCCCGCCTTTGGTGGCGGTCCGTGATCACGAGGTGCCGATGCCAGCGGCCGGTGGGCTCGAGGTGCGGGCGTCGGGCCTGTGGACCGAGCTGGTGTGCGAGACGGCCCTCGACCACTGGAGCGTCGGCCTGGAGGCGTTCGGCGTGGCCCTCGACGACCCGTTGGAGGCATGGGGCCGGGAGCGGGGCGACCCCTGGGCGCTGGGGCTCGACGTCGAGTGGGAGGCCGCCGGGCCGTGCGTGCCGTGGGACGGTGAGGGTGCCGGCTACTGGCAGGACTGCGTGTCGCATGGCGACGTGCTCGTCGGGGCCGAGCGGTTCGCCCTCGACGGCGCCGGCACCCGGATCCACCTGTGGGGGGACCGACCCCGGACCGCTCCGTCGGGGTGGGCCGCGGGCCGGATCGTCGGCGGGCCGGCGTTCGCGTCGGCCGATCCGGTGGTCGAGTGTGATGAGCATGGCCGGATGCGGTCGCTGACCCTGACGGCCGGCGGCACCGAGGTGCGGGGGGTGGCCGTCGCCCACGCTCCGGTGTTGCTGCCGGGCGCCGGCCGGCTGGCCCGGGCGTTCTGCCGCTATGAGACCGACGCCGGCGGGCACGGCCACGGCTGGGCCGAGTGGTTCACCCCCGAACGGCGGTCAGGTCTGCCGTAGGGCGGTGGCCAGGCGCTGCAACTCGGCGGGCGCGAGGGTGCCGGTCACGTGCACGAACGCGTCGGATCCCGGGTGAGCCACGAACGTCGGGCCAACCGACCGGAGCAGGAGCTTCCCCGAGCCGAGGGACCCGAGCTCGACATCACGGCCGGGGCCAGCGTCGGCTAGGTCGGGCTCGCCGGCCGGCGCACCCTGGCGGACGGTGACGATGTCGATGCCGCGCACGTAGATGTCGACGTAGCTCGACCCCTTGCCGGCGACGAGGTAGCGGCCTTTCTGAGTGAAGCCGGACGGGGGAGCGTCGAGCACCCAGTACCCGGACGTCGGCGCCATTGCCCTGTCGACCTCGGTGACGAGGTTGCCGCCCTGGTCGGGACCGATCCGGTCGCCCGTTATGGTGAACCCGGCCGGGTCGATGGTCGGGTCGAGTTCGAGCGTGGTGGCGGTCAGGCGCTGGGCCAGCTTCCCGCCGACGATCGCCACCTCCTCAAGGATGAGGCCGGTCTGGTCGAGGCAGACATCGACGTAGTCGGTGGCGGTGGGCGCAGTGATCTTCAGGCTCTGGAGCGGCGAGCCGGTGCGGTAGGTCTGGCACTCCCGACCCTTGGCCACGCCGGCCAGAGCTGCCCGGCGCCTGTCGCCCAGGACGAACAGGCCGTCCTTCAGCAGGTCGTCGAGTGACGAGCCGACCCGGATGTCGCCCAAGGCGACTGTGGGGGCGTCGCCGGCGATCTGCGCCGTGCCGGCCTCGGTGTAGTTGGCGTAGACCGAGAACTGCGAACGACCCTCGAACTGGGACTTTGATCCGGGCGGCTCACCTTCCCGGATCGATACCTTGCCGTCGAACGGTCGCTGGACCAGGACATCCTCGGTGGAGACGGTGACGGCCGAGGCCTGGTACGCCTCGGCCCGGTAGACGGCGTGGTACGCCGCCGGCAGCGGGGCGATGGCCAGGCGCCCGCTGGCGCCCGAGACCTTCTTGGCCCGCAGCTCCATGGAGGGCCGGTCGTCGCCCCCTCTGACGCGGGTAACGACGCCCCCCACCACGACGGCGAGCACCACGAACGCGGCCGCGCCCTTGAGGGTCCGCTTGCGCCGGGTCGACCGCCTGGCCGCCGCCGTGCGGGCTGTCGCCTGCTGGCGGCGCCGGTGCAGTGCCTGCTGCCGGCGTTCAGTACGCGAGGGGGCGCGGCGGTGGTTCGTCTTCGGCGCCATCGCCGAATCCTGACACCGGTTCGGGTGGTTTGCCCGTTCGATGCCTGGGAACCGGCAGTCGGGGTGGCTTCGTGACTACGAGACGGGGCCGTGGCCGGGCCGGATGATCGCCCGCTTGACGTCCTGGATGGCCTCGGTGACCTTGATGCCCCGCGGGCAGGCGTCGGTGCAGTTGAACGCGGTCCGGCATTTCCAGACCCCGCTCGTGGCGTCGAGGATTTCCAGGCGCTCCTCGCCGGCGGTGTCGCGGGAGTCGAAGATGAAGCGGTGGGCATTCACGATGGCCGCCGGCCCCACGTAGGTGTCGTTGGCCCAGTAGACGGGGCACGACGTTGTGCACGCCGCGCAGAGGATGCATTTGGTGGTGTCGTCGAAACGGGCCCGCTGCTCGGGCGACTGGGGGCGCTCACCGTCGCCGGGGTCGGTGTCGTTCACCAAGTAGGGCATCACGCTGCGGTACTGGGCGAAGAAGGCGTCCATGTCGACGACGAGGTCCTTCAGCACCGGCAGGCCCCGGAGCGCCTCGACGGTGATCTTCGGGCCCACGTCGCGCACGAGCAGGACGCAGGCCAGCCGGTTGGCCCCGTTGATGACCATGGCATCGGACCCGCACACGCCGTGGGCGCACGACCGCCGGAACGCCAGGCTGCCGTCGGTGAACCACCGGACCTGGTGGAGGGCGTCCAGCACCCGGTCGCCCTCATCGACGCTGACCCGGTACTCCTCCCAGTGCGGCTTCTCGTCGCGTTCGGGGTCGAACCGCTTGATCCTCAGGTCGACATCCACATCAATACTTCCGTTCCATGGGGATGTAGGGGCCGCCGACGACGGGCTTGTAGTCGAGGCGGACACTCCCGTCGGTCTGGCGGTGGGCCAGGCTGTGGCGCATCCAGTTGGCGTCGTCGCGCCGGGGATAGTCGTCGCGGAAATGGCCGCCGCGGCTCTCGGTGCGGGCCAGGGCGGCGGCGACGAGGGCCTGGGCCACGTCGAGCAGGTACCCCAGCTCCAGGGCTTCGGAGAGCTCGTAGTTGAAGCTTCGGCCCTGGTCGGTGACCGCCACCGATCGGTAGCGCTCCTTAAGGCGGTCGATGGTGGCGGCCACCGACCGGAGGCTCTCGTCGGTGCGGAAGACCGACGCGTTGAGCGTCATCTCCTCCTGGAGCTCGGCCCGGATCGTCGCCACCTGCTCGGTGCTCTGGCCGCACAGCAGCGCATCGATGGTGGCCTTGACCGCGCCTTCGAAGCCG
>JANMRJ010000804.1:0-3008 GCA_031370985.1 Acidimicrobiales bacterium | reverse complement strand
GGGGCATGGGCCGGACCGCCGGACTGACCAGGAACTGCTCCATCGGCACCTGTGGCCGCCTGTCACGGAAGTGCTTGGCGTGGGCCGTGCACAGCACCGCCTGGCGCGCCGTGGGCCTGCGCTCGCACCCCGCCACCGCGCACCGCTGCGCTGGCACCGGTGGCGCCGGCAGCTCCGCACCGGTCGCGATCTCTGCTGTGCTCAGCCCTCGTCCGCTCGCTCTGGTGAAGCAACGATGGCACACCCCGCCCAGACCGGCGTGGACAGCGCGCCCGCAGCCGGCCCGGCACGCCGGTCGGCTCAGGAGCCGATGCCCCGCCGGCAGGAACAGCACCCGCAGCCGGGAGTCCCATCCGACCTCGTCCAACAGTCCCCGGTCCAGCACCCGGCCCAGGCACAGCGCCGGGCCGCTCAGCGCGACCCCGTCGAGCACCCATGGGATCTCCCAGGAGCCCTTGGCGGCCGAGATCGCCGCCGGCGCCCCGCTCACTTTCCCGCCTCCGCCTGTTCGTGTTCGCGAGGGCTGGGGACCATGTCGACCGCGGCTCGTAGCCGGGACGAGCCGGGGTGCAGGTACACCGCGGATGCCGAAACGGACGCGTGCCCGAGGAGCTCGGCGACAACGTCGATGCCGCTCCCGGCGTCGACAAGGTTGCTGGCGTAGGCATGGCGCAACTGGTGCGGGCGGACCGGGTCGTCCAACCCGGCCCGGCGCGACGCGGCGGCCATCAGGTCACCGATCGCATCGGGGCGCATGGGGGCGCCCAACGGCTAGCTAGCGGAACAGGTTGACGAACACGAAGTCACTGCCTGCGGCCTGCGGGACGCTCGCCCGCTCGAGCTCATAGGTGTCGAACGCCACCACGGTGAGGAAGTCCAGCGGCACGACCCGCGGGCGACGGGACTTGGCCCACGCCCCGTTCGGGTTGTCGTCCCGGCGGACCACGTGCAGGTGCGCACGGGCGACCGCACAGCCCAACCGAGAGGAGTCGACGAGCAGGTGCACGTCACTGCGGCGCAACCCGCACACCTCCCCACGGCGCAGGCCGGCCCGCGCCGCCACCAGCACGACCAGTCGGTCCCGCGCCGAGCGGCACGCCGTCAGCAACGCGACGATGTCGCCGTCGGTGGCGCGCGTCACCGCCACCTCGGGCGCTCGGGCCCGGTGCCGGACCCGTAGGCGCCACGCCATGCGGCCCCCCTCGCCCCGAACCTGCGGGGGCAGGTCTCGGTCGTCCGCGACCTCGTACAGCAACGACACCAGATGGGCCGGGGCGTCGCCGGCGGCGACCGCATGCACCACCATGGCCCGCACCGCGCTCAGTACGCCGTTGACCCGCGACGGCGAGCGCGCCGGCCTGGCACCCGGACCGGCCAACACCAGGCCCGGACCGGTCCCGGTCCCCTCCCCACCCGAAGCCAGCGGCCCGGCGTGGGCCAGCCAGGTGATGAACAAGCTGAGTTGCTCGACACCGTCCTCCCATGTCCGGCCCGAGCGCGTGCACCAGCGCAGGAACAGGGCGATCGAGTTCGCGTACGCCTTCGTCGTGGACTCTGCCCCGTCGCGGCCGAAGCGTTGATGGCGCAGGAAAGCGTCGGCGACGGCCACCGGTCGCAGGTCCTCGTCCAGCACCGTCCAGTACCTCTGCCCGGGCGGCAGCCTCACCGGGAACGCCCTCACCGTTGGCTCCCGGACACGAACGGTCCGCCGTCGCCGCCCACCAGGAAGGCGAAGCCGGACTGGGCCGAGCCGTCCTCGATGGGGACCACCATCTCCCCAGGATGGAAGGCAGGTGAGGAGCGTGCGCGGTCGCTCGCCTCCGGGTAAGCGACGGGCAGGGCACTCCTCCATCGGCTGTAGCTGGCGTAGCGGCGACGGGCGGTGGCCACGCTGGTGGCGAGGCGGCTGACGATCTGGTCCCAGCTATAGCCCTGGTCGCGGGCGTCGGCCACCGCGTCGTAGAGACGGCCATCGGCTTCGCACGCCAGGCTGACCAGCACCGAGATGACGGGGCCGGGGCTCCCTGACCACATCGGGGCGCGCAGGACGACCAGGGTGGCGACAGCGTGGTCGACGGCCGTGGCGGTGCCGGCATCGGTGTAGGGGCACAGGGATCGGTCCCGGCGTGGGTCGCTGAGCTCCCAAGGCCGGTCGGGGTCAGACACGGTGGCCATACCTTGGGGGTATGAGACTTCCGGCTACTGAGGTGGTGGACCCTTCGGACGCGCTAGCAACACCGACCATGACCAGCCCGCAACAAAGACGCCGCCAGCGCCAGATCATGACCGCAATAGCCGAGCTCGGCTTCTGCCTACCCGGGAGCCTGGTGGTTCGGACCTCCCGCTGCGGCAGCCCCAACTGCCGCTGTCACACCGACCCCGAACGCCTCCACGGCCCCTATCTGTCCTGGACCCGCAAAGTGGGCGGCAAGACCGTCACCAAGAACCTCAGCACCACCCAAGCCGAGCGCTACCGACCCTGGTTCGACAACGCCAAACGGCTCCGGGAGCTGGTCAACGAACTGGAAGCCCTTTCAACTCGCGTCGCCGCCGAGGCCGAAGGCTGGGACTTGATGCAACAAATGCCACATGAACCACACGGGTCGGAATCTGTCGCAGAACACCATCCGTGACGCCTCCGTGCAACATCACGCGACAGCTCACCTGCCCCTGGAGAAGGCCTACGCATCGGCGAAGCCTTGGGGCTGCGGCGCTCGGACCTCCATCTCGGCGACGGTTCATCCGACCTCGGCTGCCTGGTGGTCGGGCCCCACGTACATGTCGTTCATCGGGACAACGTCAACCGCGCTGCGGCCAAGTCCCGCAACGATCGCCATGTCGCCGCCAACCGCTGGGTGCTGGGCTACTACGGCCGTTACCTAGCTAGCCGAACGGGAGGGATGCGCTCCGGCCGAGGCCTGCGACTTCGTATTCGTCAACCTGTTCCGCCAGCCGCTCGGGGCGCCGATGAGGCCGGGAGCCGCCGAGGAGCTGTTCCAGGCGCTGTC
>JANMRJ010000774.1:0-1251 GCA_031370985.1 Acidimicrobiales bacterium | reverse complement strand
CCCGCGACCTGCTGACCCAGACCGCGGTGGTGGGCGTCGCCACCCTGGCCGACGCCCAGGCCCTCGCCGACGACCTCGTCGAGGACGAAGGCCGGCGTGCCCCGATCCTGCGCGAGGTAGTCGAGATCCTGGTCCACGACGCCTACCTGGGACGCGACCCCGACGGCTGGCGGTTCCGCTCGCGCCTGGTGCAGGACTGGTGGCGCCAGGGCAACGAGCTCGGCTTCGTGTCCGCTGGCGCCCGCCGGTCGTGACCGGCCCGGGAGGCCGGTCCAGCAAACATTCACTGGGCCATCCCTCGCAGAGGGTGGACCAGTGACGTTCGCCGTCCACAACGCGGTCCAGCTCGACGACGCCGAGGTCCGCGACCGCTTCGTCGTCCGCCACCGGGAGCTCGAGGAGCTCCTCGCCCACCTGCGCGAGCCGGATCCGCCTCGCCATGCCCTGGTTATCGGCCAGCGGGGCATGGGCAAGTCGCTGCTGCTCCGACGGGTGGCGGTGACGGTGGCCGACGAGCCCGACCTCGCAGCGCGCTGGCTGCCGGTGGTCATGCCCGAGGAGCTGTACGAGGTCACCTCCACCGGTGAGCTGTGGCTGGCCGCCCTGGGCCACCTGGCCACGACCGAGGCTGACGCCGACCTCGCCGCGCAGCACGCGGCCCTGCTCGCCGAGCCCGACCCGGGGCGGCTGGCCACCCTCGCCCTGGAGCGGCTGTTGGCCGCGGCCCGCGGCCGCGGTCGCAAGGTGCTTCTCCTGGCCGAGAACCTCGACATGCTGCTCGACGACCAGGTCGCCGCTGACGACGGGTGGGCCCTCCGGGCCGCGTTGCAGACTGAACCCGACCTGTTGCTGATCGGCAGCGCGGTGACCTCCTTCTCCCGGCTCGAATCCTCCGGCGAGGCCTTCTACGGCTTCTTCCACCGCATCGACCTCGGCCCGCTGGGCGACGACGACGTGCGGGCCTTGTGGCACAAGGTGACCGGCGTCGAGCTGGCCGGCGACCGAATCGTGCCCATCCGCATCCTCACCGGCGGCAACCCCCGCCTGGTCAGCGTGCTCGGCCGGTTCTCCGAGCGCGGCGACCTGAGCTCCCTCCGCCACGACCTCGAGCTCCTGATCGACGAGTACACCCCTTACTTCAAGGCCAACATCGAGGTGTTGCCGGCGACCGAGCGCAAGGTCTTCGTCACCCTGGCCGACATCTGGGCGCCGGCGACGGCCGCCGAGGTGGCCCAAAAGGCCAGGATGACC
>JANMRJ010000768.1:0-2717 GCA_031370985.1 Acidimicrobiales bacterium | reverse complement strand
CGGCAACGGCGTCAGACTTGGTCAGGAGCACCACCGGGCGGGCGCCGCTGTCCCAGGCCAGGACCAGCTCCCGCTCCATGCGGTTGAGGTTCAGCGGCCGGTCGAGGGCGGCGACCACGAAGACGATGTCGACGTTGGCCGCTAACAGTTGCCCCTCGCGCTCGAGCACCGACCATCGCGGCAGGACGGCGTCGACGGTCGCGACATCGTCGTGGCGGAGGACGACCCAGTCGCCGGTGACGGGCAGGACCTCGGCGCCGGCCCGCACCGTCCCGGTGGCGGTGCGCACGGTGCAGCGGTCGCGGTCGACCCGGCCGACCCGACCGGGCTCGTGACCAGGCGCAGCGAGCGACGTGTAGAGCGTGGCGACCCGTTCGTCCCAGCCGTAGGGCACGAGTGCGTCGAAGGGGGGATCAGGGAACACTGGGGATCGTCTCGAGAGAGGGTAGCCTCGGATTCGTAGGAGTAATCGCTCTAGGAGTAAAGACACCCATGGACGTGCCGGACTGGGAGCAACGGGGCGAGTGGCGCGACATCCGCTACGGCGTGGCCGAGGGGATGGCCAAGATCACCATCAACCGGCCCGAGGTCCGCAACGCCTTCCGCCCGCTGACCATCGTGGAGCTGACGAAGGCGTTCGACATGGCCCGCGATGACCCCGAGATCGGGGCCATCATCTTCACCGGCGAGGGTCCGCTGGCCTTCTGCTCCGGTGGTGACCAGAAGGTGCGGGGCGACGACGGGTACAAGGACGATCATGGCGTCGGCCGCCTCAACGTGCTCGATCTCCAGATCCAAATCCGCCGGCTGCCCAAGCCGGTGGTGGCCATGGTGGCCGGCTACGCCATCGGTGGCGGCCACGTGCTGCACCTGGTGTGCGACCTCACCATCGCCGCCGACAACGCCCGGTTCGGCCAGACCGGGCCCCGGGTCGGGTCCTTCGACGGCGGCTACGGCGCCGGCCTCCTGGCCCGCACGGTGGGTCAGAAGAAGGCCAAGGAGATCTGGTTCCTCTGCCGCCAGTACGACGCTCAGGCCGCCCTCGAGATGGGCCTGGTCAACACCGTCGTCCCCCTCGACCAGCTGGAGGCGGAGACCGTCCAGTGGTGCCGGGAGATGCTGACCCACAGCCCGCTGGCCATGCGCCTGATCAAGGCGTCCTTCGCAGCCGACACCGACGGGCTGGCCGGCGTGCAGCAACTGGCCGGCGACGCCACCTTGCTCTACTACCTGTCCGAGGAGGCGCAGGAGGGCCGAGACGCCTACGTGCAGAAGCGCCCGCCCGACTTCTCGCGCTTTCCGAAGAGGCCATGAACAGCCCGGGAGGCTGTTCCAGGT
The DNA here is from genome assembly GCA_031370985.1 of Acidimicrobiales bacterium. Taxonomy (GTDB): domain Bacteria; phylum Actinomycetota; class Acidimicrobiia; order Acidimicrobiales; family AC-14; genus CADCTB01. The sequence continues at coordinate 1,379 of JANMRJ010000768.1, read as the reverse complement.
GAACGAGTGACCTCCGCCGCCGACTGGTTCCAGGGCGCCCGGCCCCGCACGCTGGGCGCCGCCGTCTCGCCCGTTCTGGTCGGCACCGCGGTGGCGTCGCGCTACGGCCACATCGTGTGGTGGCGGGCCGGCTTCTGCCTGTTGCTGGCTGTCGCCCTCCAGATCGGCGTGAACTACGCCAACGACTACTCCGACGGGGTGCGCGGCGTCGACACCCAGCGGCGGGGCCCGGTGCGCCTGACCGCCTCCGGCTTGGCGCCCCCGCAGCGGGTGAAGCGGGCGGCCATGCTGTCGTTCGCACTCGGCGGGATGGCGGGCATCGTGCTGGCCGTCGCCGTCGACTGGCGCCTGATCGTCGTCGGCGCGGTGTCGATCCTGGCCGCCGGCCTCTACTCCGGCGGTCCGAAGCCCTACGCCTCGTCCGGCCTCGGCGAGGTGATGGTGCTGGTGTTCTTCGGCTTCGTCGCCACCTGTGGCTCGACCTACGTCCAGCTGGAATGGGTGCCGTGGCTGGCGGTGGCGGCCGCCCTCCCCGTCGGGCTTCTGGCTTGCGCCATCCTCCTGGTCAACAACCTGCGCGATGTCGACTCGGACCGCGATGTCGGCAAGCGCACCCTCGCCGTTCGAGTCGGGAAGGTCCGCACCCGTTCGCTGTACCGGGCCAGCATCGTCCTGTCGCTGTTGGTCGTGGTTGCCCTGGCCCCGACCGCGCCGGCGGCCCTGGTCGCGCTTGCCGCCGCTCCCCTCGCCGTGCCGCCGCTCCGCACTGTCGCCCACACCTCCGACCCGCCGGCGCTCGTGCAGGCCCTCATCGCCACCGGCCGGCTCCAGCTCGTGTTCTCGGTGCTTCTCGCCGCCGGCCTCGCCGTGTGAGGACACTCACCGAGCACCGGGTCCGCGTGCCCTTGCGCACGCCGCTCGCCGGACTGACGCAGCGCGACGCTGTCCTGCTGGAGGGGCCGGCTGGCTGGGGCGAGTGCTCGCCGCTGCCGGGGTACCCGTCGGACCCGGACTTTTGCCGGCGGGCGGCCGAGGAGGCGGCCACGGTGGCCTTCCCGCCGGCCCGGCGCGACCGGGTGCGGGTCAACGCCCTCATCCCCTCCGTGGCCCCCGATGAGGCCGCGGCGCTGGCCGACGGCTGGGCCGACGTGAAGGTCAAGGTGGGCGGTGCCGGCGACGTCGACCGGGTAGCCGCGGTGCGCGACGCCATCGGCCCTGGTGCGCGATTGCGCATCGATGCCAACGGCGCCTGGGACGTCGGGACTGCGGTCGCCATGATCGCCCGCCTCGCCCCGTTCGACCTCGAACTGGTCGAGCAGCCGGTGGCGACGATTGATGACTTGGCTGTGGTGCGCCGGCGGGTCAGCGTGCCGGTCGCG
>JANMRJ010000641.1:0-4877 GCA_031370985.1 Acidimicrobiales bacterium | reverse complement strand
GCCGCCGACGCCGCAACCCGTGGTGCCCGTATTGCCGGTGCAGCGGCGGGCGGCGTAGCCCGGGGCGCCCGCCGGGCGGATGCAGGTGCTGGAGCGGCCGCCGGAGGACGGGCCGCCCGCCGAACCTGCTCGGCCGGCGCTTCCGGCGCCGGCGGCCGGGGCCGGAGGATCTGGCTGACGACCCTGGGCCCCGCGTCTGCGGCCGGCGCCCGACGGGGCGGGGGCGGTGGCGGGATCTCCACCGTCGGCCGGGTGGCCAGTGCCTGGTTGATCTCGCCCATCCGAGACCCGAGCGCCCGGAACTCAGTGTCCGAGGGTCGGCCCTTGCTCACGGCTGCGTCGATGGCCTGCTTCGCCTGCGCTTCCGCCTCGGACTGGGAGTAAATTGGCTGCTTCCCGAAGTACTTGCCCATCTGCCTAGTCTCGCGCGCGTCACGGCTCCGAAGCCCGGATAGCGTCCCTTTGCCGGCGTGCGCCAGCCCGCCGGCCGGGAGCAGCAGGTAGCGTCCCGCGTATGGATGTCGCTATCCGCCACAGCCCGTCGTTCGCTGCCGCCCGCATCAGCCTCGCCGCGAACGAGCAGTTCCGGGCCGAATCGGGGGCCATGATGGCCACGTCGTCGGGCGTGGAAATCACTTCCAGCACCCAGGGCGGGGTGATGAAGGGGCTCAAGCGGTCCGTTCTGGGCGGCGAGAGCCTGTTCGTCACCACGTTCACCGCCCCGCCGGCCGGCGGATGGGTCGATGTCGCCCACCACTTGGCCGGCGACATCGACACCATCGAACTGGCCGCCGGCGAGTCAGTCACCATCGACACCGGCCACGTCGTGGCCTTCGAGCCCTCGACCACCAGTCAGATCCGCAAGGTGGCCGGCGGCGTGATCCAGACGTTGAAGTCCGGCGAAGGCTTCGTCTTCGACTTCACCGGGCCCGGCTGGGTGATGACCCAGACCAGGAACCCGGCGGCCCTGCAGGCATGGATCCGCCAGATCATGCCGGGGGAGACGGGTGGCGCGGGCGCCGCCGGCGTGCTCGGCGGCCTCCTCGGCCGATAGGAGCACGTTCCAGCTATGACCGACCCGCTCGACGGCGAGCTGCTCAACCGCGACATCAAGCTCCTCGTCGGGCTGCTGGGCGAGACGCTCGCCCGCCACCACGGCCGGGAGCTGCTCGACCTGGTCGAGCGGGTCCGCACACTCAGCAAGGCCACCCGGGACTCGTCGTCCGACGCGACCGCCGACCAGCTCGACGAACTGCTGTCCGGCCTCGACCTGGCCACGGCCACGCTCCTCGTGCGCGCCTTCTCGGCCTACTTCCACCTGGCCAACATCGCCGAACAGGTCCACCGGGCCGACGAGCGGACGCAGCTGGCAACGGAGGAGGGGCCGCTGGCCGAGGCCATCGACGAGATCGCCGCCGCCGGCCTGCCCTTGGGGGAAGTCGAGGGCCTGCTCGACCGGCTGGAGCTCCGCCTCGTCCTCACCGCCCACCCCACCGAGGCCGTGCGCCAGTCGATCCTGGCCAAGCGCCGGCGGATCGCCGAGGTGCTTGAGCGGCGCTCGAACCCGCGGGCGACCGAGGACGACCGGCGCCGTGACGAGCGGGAGATCGCCGAGATCGTCGACCTCATCTGGCAGACCGACGAGCTCCGCCGCACGAAGCCGACGCCGGCCGAGGAGGCCCGCTCGGTCGTTTTCTACCTCGACGACCTCTTCGGCGCGGTGCTGCCCGACCTGCTCGACGACCTCGCTTCCCACCTCGCCCGCCTCGGGATCGAGTTGGCGCCCCGGGCCCGTCCGATCCGCTTCGGCACGTGGGTGGGTGGCGACCGCGACGGGAACCCCAACGTCACTCCCCAGGTCACTCTGCAGGTGCTCGGCCTCCAGCGCCAGCTCGCCCTCCGCCGGCTCACCGCCACTGTCGACGACCTGGTGAGTACCCTGAGCACCTCGACGCGCGTGGCCCGGATCTCCGCGTCGCTCAAAGCCAGCCTGGTCGCCGATCGGGCGTTACTGCCCGACGTCTTCGCCAGCTTCGGCAGCCTCAACGCCGAGGAGCCGTACCGGCTGAAGTGCTCCTACGTGCTCCAGCGCCTGCGCAACACCCAGCAGCGCCTGGCCGACGGCGCCCCGCCCCGCCGGGGCCTGGAGTACGCCAGCACCGGCGAACTGCTCGACGAGCTGGAGCTGATGCGGGCCTCGATGATGGAGAACCGGGGCGACCTGGTGGCTCGCGGCAGCCTTGACCGCGTCATCCGGGTGGTGGCCGCCTTCGGCATGGCCCTGGCCACCATGGACATCCGCGAGCACGCCGACCGCCACCACGTCGCCCTGGCCGCCCTCTTCGATCGCGTCGAGACGCCGTATGCCGAGCTGTCCCGGGCTGAGCGCACCAAGCTCCTGTCCGCCGAGTTGCGGTCCGCCCGCCCCCTGAAGTCGTCGGCGACCCGGCTTACCGGCGACGCCGAGGACGTGCTCTGCCTGTTCGAGACCATCCGCGAGGCCCTCGACACCTTCGGCGACGAGGCCATCGAGAGCTACGTCATCTCCATGACCCGCGGCGTCGATGACGTGCTTGCCGCCGTGGTCCTGGCCCGCGAGGTCGGCCTGGTCGACCTCACCGCTGGCGTGGCTCGCATCGGGTTCGTGCCGCTCCTGGAGACCGTCGAGGAGCTCCGCAATGCCGGCCCCCTGCTCGACGAGCTGCTGTCCGACCCCGGCTACCGGCGGCTGGTCGAGCACCGTGGCCAGGTCCAGGAGGTCATGCTGGGCTACTCCGACTCCAACAAGGACGCCGGCATCACCACATCGCTCTGGGAGATCCACCGCGCCCAGCGGGGCCTGCGTGACGTGGCCCACCGCCACAATGTCCTGCTCCGGCTCTTCCATGGGCGGGGCGGCACGGTCGGGCGCGGCGGCGGTCCGACTGGCGACGCCATCCTGGCCCAGCCCTACGGCACCCTGGACGGGGCGATCAAGATCACCGAGCAGGGCGAGGTCATCTCCGACAAGTACGGCTTGCCGACCCTGGCCCGTCGGAACCTGGAAGTCGCCAGCGCCGCCGTGCTCAAGGCGTCGCTGCTGCACCGGGAGTCGCGGGTGTCCCAGCAGGTCATCGAAGGGTGGGACGAGGTCATGGATGTCGTGTCCGCCACCGCCCACGCGTCCTACCGGGGGTTGATCGACGACCCCCGGTTCATGGACTACTTCCGCTCGTCCACGCCCGTCGAGGAGCTGACCGACCTGAACATCGGCTCGCGGCCGATCCGCCGTGCCGGCGGCCGGGCCATGGGCCTGGAATCGCTGCGGGCCATCCCGTGGGTCTTCGGGTGGACCCAGTCGCGCCAGATCGTCCCGGGCTGGTTCGGGGTGGGCGCGGGGGTGGAGCAGGCCCGGGCCGAGGGGCTGTCGGACCGCCTCCGGGGGATGTACGAGGAGTGGCACTTTTTCCGGGCCTTCATCTCGAACGTCGAGATGGTGCTGTTCAAGACCGACCTGGCCATCGCCCGTCGTTACGTCGAGCGGTTGGTCGATCCGGCACTGCACGACATCTTCGATCGCATCGCTGGCGAGCACCGGCGTACTGTCGAGCACGTTCTGTTCTTGACCGGACGCGACCGGCTCCTCGATCACCACACCTTGCTACGCCGAACTCTGGAGACACGTGATGCCTACCTCGACCCCATCAGCTACCTCCAGGTGTCGCTCCTCGCCCGGCTCCGCGCCAGCGAGCGTCCCGACCCGGAACTGCGGCGGGCCTTGCTCCTCACCGTGAACGGCATCGCCAACGGGCTGCGTAATACCGGCTGATTGCGCAATACCGGCTAATTCGGACTACACCGACATGGCCGTCGTGCCGACTATCTCTACGTCGGCAATCGACGAACCTCTGGCGGCGCGTCCATGGCGGCCACCGCCGACCTAGTCCTAGTTTCTTAACCCACCGGCGCAACCCGGGAACGAGCGAGGACACCGTGAGCACCTACGACGAACTCATCGCCGAAGCGGACCAGCTGTACGCCCAAGGCGACTTCAAGCATGCCCACGTCAGGTACGGGCAGGCCGTGTCGGTCGGCGCCGTCAGGAACCACTACTGCAGGCAGATGCGTGGCATCTCCTCCCGGCTCGTCGCTGAGGAGCGCATGCAGCTCGCACTCGACAGGCCTGAGGACCGCCAGGACTTCCTCGACCAGGCGGCTCGCTGGCTGGCCAAGTCGGAGGCCAACCTCAACTCGGCGTTCGACGAGTCCCCGGAGCTTCAGCTCGGCCACATCCGGCTGGAGCAGGCCCAGACCGAGGACGCCATCGCCCGGTTCATGGCGCTCTCGGGCGGCAACCCGGCCCGCCGGATCTCCGCGGCCCGGACCTACCGGCAGGAGGCCGCCGAGCGGCTGGCTCACGTCTGATGAGGGATCAGCCCTCCGAGACGCGCACCCCCTGCCAGAAGGCCACACGGTCCTTGATCTCGATGGCTGCTTCGGTGGGATCCGGGTAGTACCAGGCCGCGCCAGCGTTGCGGGCGCCGGCGACGACGATGTCGTAGTAGCTGGCCGTCCCCTTCCAGGGACACACGCTGGCGTTGGACGACGCTTCGAAGAACTCCGAGCGCAGGTCCTCCCGCGGGAAATAGTGGTTGCCCTCGACCACGACGGTGTCGTCTGACTCGGCGAGCACGGTGTCGTTCCATTCGGCATGTACGGTCATACGTACTTTGAACACCGGCGGGGGCCGAGGGCTTCCCGAGATGTTCCCGAATTTTCAGGCGCTGTTGCCGACCAGCTCGTCGATGGCCGACGCTTCGACGGTCCCGGGCCGCCCTCGACATCGCTCGCTCAGCGGCGTGCCGCCGCTGCTCGTTCAGCCTGTCGTGGGTGGCCCT
>JANMRJ010000545.1:0-2454 GCA_031370985.1 Acidimicrobiales bacterium | reverse complement strand
CCCGCCTTGAGCTGCGCCAGCACTTGGCCGACCGGCTCAGCACTCTCGACGACGCCGTGGCCGACCCCTCGCCCGCCGGCACCCCATCCGGTCCCGAGCAGGTCCGCTCCACGCTCATCGCTGACCTGCGGGCGCTGCGGGGCACGGCGTGTGTGGTGCGGCCCCTCGACGCCTGGTCCGACGTCGTCATCGCCGACCGGGCCGGGTGGACGCCGCTCGCCACTATCGACGAGGTCGGCGTCGTGCTCGTCATTCTCGACACCCCGCACGGGCTGGCCGACGCCGCCGACTTCGACGCCGCCCGCGCCGTCCTCACCCGTACCAACGCCAGCGCCCTGGTCGTCCTGGCCGGCGAACTGAGCGACCTGGCCGAGGTGTTCGACGCCTTCTCCCTCAACCACGGGATCGACATGCCCTCCGGTGCCCACACGCCGCCCCGCCCCCTCACCGCCGGCCTGACGCCCTTCGACGCCATCGCCAAGTACCTCGACCAGCACTCGGGCGCCAGGATGATGGCCACGCCGGCCCGGGGCCCGGTGACCCAGGTCGACGTGGCCGCCCTGCTGCGGGAGGCGGCGGCCGGCGCCGCCGCCGACGCGGTCAAGCAGGGCGCCCGGTTCAAGATCGCCCCGAAGCGCCGGGGCTACGAGTCCCTAGTCGGTTCGTCGGACGCGCTGAGCACCGCGCTCGGAGCGGCGTTCACCGATGCCTCGGTAGTCGATGCGCTGCTCGCAGTGGCCCGCCAGGACGACGCCCCGTGATCACCCACATCGGCCTGGAGAACTGGCGGGCATACCGCAACCTGGACCTCGACGTCGACCCCGGCACCACGTTCCTGGTCGCGGCCAACGGCGTCGGCAAGAGCTCGCTCCTGGAGGCGGTCCGGTGGGCGCTGGGCGCCGGCCACGTGGAGCAACGGCCGTCGATGGTGCGCCAGGGCCACGACCGGGCCAGCGTGTCCGTCACCCTCGCCGTGCCGGAGGGCCGATTGGCCGTCAGCCGCGCCCTGCGGGTCGTGCGGTCACGCCTCACGACCGAAACCGCGGCCACCCTCGACGGCCGCGCCATCGACGAGGCCGAGGCCGTCGGCCTGCTGGAGGCCTCGTGGTCGGCTGACGCCCGCTTCGTCTCCCGTACCGCCTTCCTCACCGAGGACCTCCGCCGCGACACCGACGACCCCAACCTCCGCACCCACTTGTGCCGGGCCTATTCCCTCGACGACCTCCAGCGGGCCATCGTCGAGATCGAGCCGGTCCTGGCCCAGCTGTCCCGCAGCCTCAAGGCGTCACGGGCCGAGCTGTCGGGCACCCGCGACCACCTCCGGGAGGCCGCCGAGGAGCTGGCCACCCTGACCGCCGGCGTGACCGCGGCCCGGGAGGCGGTCGAGTCGGCTCGAACCGCCCATGCCCAGGCCGGCGCCGAGCTCGCCGTCGCCCGCGCCGCCGGCGCGCTCCGGACCGCGGCCGCAGCCTGGCGGGAGAGCCGGGAGCGCCTGGTCGCGCTGGCCGTCGGGGTCGTCGGCCCTGTTGCGGCCGACACGCCCCTGGCCGAGACGCTGGTCGAGGTCGAGACCCGGCTGGCCGCCGAGGTCGAGGCCCTGCGCTCCCGTAAGGCCGCGCTCCGCTCCCGGCTCGACGCGGCCGAGGCGTCGCTGGCCACCCTGCACGATGCCGGCGCCAGCTGCCCGGTCTGCCTACGGGCGCTCGACGACGACAGCCGGGACCACGCCGAACACCTGCACCGGGCCAGCCTCGACGTGGTCCGCGTCGACCTGGCGACCCTCGACGACGCGTCGGTCGCGGTCACCCTCGACAACGTACGCCAACTGGCCCGGGACGCAGCCAGGCTCGGGCCGGCGCCGGCCGCGCCCGAGACCGACGATGTCGACACCCGCATCGAGGCCGAGGCCACCGCCCTCGCCACCCTCGAAGCTGCGGTCGCCGGCCAGCGCGAGGCGGAGCTCGCCACCCAGGCCATGGTCGCCAGGGTCGAGGCCATCCGCGCCGACATCGAGGCGGCCGACGCCCTGACCGAGCAATACCGAGCCGAAGCCCTGCTCGAGGCAGGCAAGGCCGCGCTCCACCAGACGGTGACCGCGGTGCTCGGCCGCCAGCTCGAACCCCTGGCCGCCGAGGTCAACCGCCGGTGGGAAGCCGTGTTCCCCGACCGACCCAACCTCCACCTCACCCCCGACGGCGAGCTGTCGCGGGTGATCGACGGTGCGCCACTGGAGTTCGGCGCCTTCAGCGCCGGCGAGCAGACGGTGGCCAAGCTGATGATGCGCCTCACCACCCTCCTGGCCACCACGACGGTGCCGTTCTGCTGGATCGACGAGCCCCTGGAACACCTCGACCCCGTGTCCCGTCAGCTCGTCGGCAGCACCCTCGCCCACCTGAGCGCGGCCGGCGGCCTGGAGCAGATCTTCGTCACCACCTACGAGGAGCCGCTGGCCCG
>JANMRJ010000462.1:0-3998 GCA_031370985.1 Acidimicrobiales bacterium | reverse complement strand
GCTGGCCCGGGCCAGCTCCAGGTAGATGGCGTAACGGGTGTTGTCGCCCAGTGCCTTGAGCACGTCCAACCGACCCGCCGTTGGCGATAAAGCCTCCATCGGCTCGATATTACCGGCGAAGCCCGGTAAAATCCAGGCATGCTCCCGAACACTGTCCTGCCGAACGAGGGCGATGTGATGGCCACCCTGCGCGGGGTGGTCGACCCCGAGCTGGGCGCCGACATCGTCGAGCTCGGCATGGTCAACGGTGTCCACGTCAACGACGACGGTTGGGTCGAGGTCACCGTCGCCCTGACCATCTCCGGCTGCCCGCTGCGGGTCCAGATCCGTGACGACGTGATGTCGAAGGTCTCGGGCCTGCCCGGCGTGGCCGGCGTGAAGGTCCACTTCGGCGAGATGAACCAGGAGCAGCGCAGCGCGGTCATGCAGCGGGCCCGCAAGTCGGCCGCCAACCGGGCGCCGGCCACCGAGGTGCCCCTGACCGCCCGCATCCTGGCCGTCGCCAGCGGCAAGGGCGGGGTGGGCAAAAGCAGCGTGACGGTGAATCTCGCCTCCGCGCTGGCCGCTCGGGGGTTCAGCGTCGGTGTGCTCGACGCCGACATCTGGGGCTTCAGTGTGCCCCGCATGCTCGGGATCAACGTCCGCCTGGGTGCCGGCGCCACCGGCCTGATCCGCCCGCACGAGCTGTCGGTCGGCACCGGCAAGCTCAAGGTCGTCAGCATGGGGCTGGTTGTCGACGACGAGGACAAGGCCATCATGTGGCGGGGGCTGATGCTGGCCAAGGCCCTGGAGGAGTTCCTGACCAAGGTGGCCTGGGGCGACCTGGACTACCTGCTCCTCGACATGCCTCCCGGCACCGGCGACGTGCAGATGGCCCTCGGGCGCATCCTGCCCCGGGCCGAGGTGCTGGTCGTGACCACACCGGCCCTTGCCGCCCAGAAGGTGGCGGTGCGGGTGGCCGACATGGCTCGGCGGTCCTACCTGAAGGTCCTCGGCGTCATCGAGAACATGAGCACCTTCACCTGCGACCACGGCGAGACCTACGCCCTCTTCGGGTCCGGTGGCGGCCAGACCCTGGCGACGGACCTCGGGGTGACCCTGCTGTCCACGGTGCCGCTCGAGCCGGCGGTCAGCGCGGCCAACGACGCCGGCACGCCGCTTTCGGTGGCCGCCCCCCAGAGCGCGGCCGGCGCCGCCTTTGCCGCCGCCGCCGACCGCATCGCCGATGAGCTGCTGCCCCCCGTCGACATGGCCGGCTGTACCGCCCGCATGCTGGCGACGGTCGAAGCGGCCCTCGGCCCGGTCAAGTAGGCGCTTTCTGTCCGCTCAACTACCGCAGCGGTAGTCCAGCGGACAAAGACCCGTTGGGGGCCGCCGGCTTTGCGCACTTGGCCATTTCGCTACAGCCTGTTGGGCTACCGGAAAGCACCGGGGTCGGGCGGCGCGGCGGTGCCCAGGTGCCGGCGGGCGTGGTGACCCCGCTCAGGCGGCGCGGGGGTGCCAGGCGCCGGCGGACATCGTGGCCCGGCCGTCGGCGGCCAGCTTGAGCAGGTGGGCGTGGACGGTGGCGGCGGCGGCCTCATGCAGCGCCGGCGCCAGGTCGATGTAGACCGCCGCTACCACCTCGTCCACCGACACGGCGCCGGCCTCGAGGGCGGCGACGATCGACGCCTCCCGCTCCAGCCGGTGAGCGATGTAGGCGGCCAGCCGTGCCGCCGGGTCGTCGATGAGGTGGCCGTGGCCCGGGGCGATGGTGCGGAGCCGGAGCCGGCGGGCGCTCAGGCGCTCAAGGGAGGTGAGATAGGCGGTCATGTCGCCGGCGGGCGCCGCGACCATCACTGACGGCCCGTCGATCAACGTGTCGCCGGAGAACAACATGCGCTCCTCCTCCAGCAGCCAGCACACCGAGTCGGAGGTGTGCCCGGGCGTGAGTAGCGCTTCGAGGCGGAACTCCGTGGCCTCAATGCCGAACCCGTCCTCGGCGGCCCCGACGAGGACGGCCCCGGTGGCCGCGGCCAGCGCCGGCGCCGCCCCGGCGTGGTCGGCGTGGGAGTGGGTGATGGCGATCCAGCGGATGCGGTCGCCGCCGCAGCCGACGATGGCATCGACGTGGGAGGCGATGTCGGGACCCGGGTCGACGACGACGATCTCGTCCACGCCGACCAGGTAGGTGTTGCTGCCGGCGCCGGTCAACGGGCCGGCGTTGGGGGCGACGAGGCGGCGTACGAGCGGGCTGATGGCCGACGCCACGCCCGGCGAGAGGTCAGCCATCGAGGATCATGACCCCGTCGGCGATCTCCCTACTGGGGACCACGCCGGCGGCGATCTGCTGCTGGAACCGGCGCCACACCCGCACGCCTTCCCGCTTGACCAGCCTGGCGCCGACGGCGCCGACGATGATCAGCAGGGCGATGGTGTTGAGCGCGCCGAACGCCTGACCGACCTGGATGATCACGTACAGCTCGGCCAGCGGAACGACGAGAAACAGCAGGACCAGCACGCCGACCATGGGACCCATGGTACTGCCGGGTACTCTCGTGCGATCCCGATGTTCGAGAGTTCCCGCTGGTTCCAATCCTCCGGTCAGACGCCCACCCTCGCGGAGGTTGACCACAAGCCGTTCCTCCGGCGCCACTTCTGGCCGCCTAGCGCGTTCGGCATCATCGTGATCTCCCTGGTGGTCTCGATGTTGGCCGGTTTCATCGGCGCCATGATCTACACGTCGTCGGAGAACGCCCAGATCGCCGAGGTTGACCCGGCCGACCAGACACGCATCGCCCCGACCGTCCCGGAGTCGATGAACCCCTCGTCGCCTTCGACGACCAAGCCACCGGAGATCCTCAACGCCGACGGCATCGCCAAGAAGGCCGCGTTGTCGGTGTGGTCGGTCAGCAGCCTGGACGAGAACGGCCGTCCGATCGAGGGGTCGGGCTTCATCGCCGGCTCCTTCGGGGGCCAGACCTACCTGCTGACATCGCTGACGATCGTCCGGGCCGCCACCCGCATTCCCGGCCCCGACATCATCATCCGTAACGGCAGCTCCGAGGTCAAGGCCACCCTCTGGACCTGGCAGGAGGACAAGGATCTGGCCCTGCTCGTGACCAGCCGGACGGCTCCGTCGCTCCCCTGGGGCGACGACAACTCCGCGGCCAAGGCAGGCGACAAGGTCTACCTGGTGGGCGCCGGCGCCGGCAGCGCACCGGTGGCCGGCGCAATCACCAACGTCACATCGACCAGCATCCAGCACAACATTTTCATCGACGGGCGCCGCCAGGGCGCGGCTCTCGTCAATGAGAAGGGCCAGATCCTGGGGATGGCGTCGCTGGCGCTGAACCCCGCATTCGGGGGCCAGACCGACTTCTACGCCGTCCCGATCTCGGGGGCCTGCGAGCGGGTGCTCAGCTGCGGTGGCGGCAACGCCTCAGTGCCGTCGACCGTCGCCCCGACCGGCAACAACGCGACCACCACGACCCGCGGCTGAACAGCCCCTATGGGAAGCGGGTCGTCGATGTCGTCGCCGGCACCGAGGATGTCGGCGCCGGCCGCGTGCTGGTCGTGAGGAACCCGAACAGCGGGAGGGTGGTGGTTGTCGGCCCGACGATCGAGGTGGTCGGCTGGGGGAAGAGGGTGACCGGCGGGTCGACGTAGATGGGCTCGACTACCTGCGGGCGCAGGTCCTCGAGCTGGCGGCGCTGGCCGGCGCCGATGTCGCCCGCCAGCGCCGCCGGCTTCGGGAAGTCGGCCGGCGGGGCCGTCTTCAGCGCCTGGCCCATGAAGTCCTTCCAGGTCGACGCGGGGATGGTGCCACCGAAGACGGTGGCGACGCCCTTGATGTTCTTCAGGGACTTCTGGTTGCTGTCGCTGTAGCCCATCCAGATGGCGGTGGAGAGAGCCGGCGTGTAGCCGACGAACCAGGCGTCGGTGTTGTTGTCGGTGCTGCCCGTCTTGCCGGCCTGGCCCTCGGGTCGGCCGATGTTCGCCCCGGTGCCCGTGCCGCC
>JANMRJ010000461.1:0-1484 GCA_031370985.1 Acidimicrobiales bacterium | reverse complement strand
CGAATCGACGAAGTGCAGTCGCCTTCATTTTCATCCCCCTGGTTTCCAGCCGGATCCATGCCTAGCGCGATTTCTAGGCCATTTCACTAACTGTCATGCAGCTATAGCCGTGCAGCGTGGCTGCGCCCCACCACCGAGGGTGGCGCCGAGCGCCAAACCGTCTACTACTGGGCCGGCGAGTAGGCCCAGGCCTCGATCTCGACGAGCGCGTTCACGGGGAGGCCGGCGACGCCGACCGCGGCCCGCGCTGGGCGATGGTCGCCGAACGCGTCGATGTAGGCCTCGTTCATGACCGCGTAGTCGTTCATGTGGCGGAGGTACACAGTGGTCTTTACCACCGACGACAGGCCGGCGCCCTCGGTGGCGAGGAGGGCGGCCATGTTGGCCAGGGCCTGGCGCGTTTCGTCGGCCACGCCGCCGTGCACCAGGACCCCGTCGACCAGGCCCAGTTGCCCGGACACGGCCAACCAGTCGCCGGCCCGCACGACCGGCGTGTAGGGCCCGAGGGGCTGACTCAGGTCGCTGGCTTAGGAGAAGCTGGAGCCGCAGCCGCAGCTACGGGTGGCGTTGGGGTTGTTGATGGCGAACCCGGCACCCTGGAGGCCGTCCTTGTAGTCGAGCGACGCACCCTTGAGCAGCGGGGCGCTGGCCGCGTCGACCACGACCTTGACGCCGCCGTCGTCCTGAACGGTGTCATCGGGGGTGAAGTCCTTGTCGAAGTACATCTCGTAGCTGTAGCCCGAGCAGCCGCCCGGCCGTACGGCCACGCGGAGGGCTAGCTGCTCATCGCCCTCGGCCTGGATGAGCTCCTTGACCTTCAGGGATGCAGCGCCCGACAGAGTGAGCATGATGTGAGTCCTCCTACAGACTTCTATTGGTACCCAGACTACCTGATCGAAAGCTCAACTTGACAGGGATCCCGGTCGGCGAGCGTCCGGAACCGATCAACGCCGGCGCCGCCCAGGAATTCCACGAACCCCTCGACCAGCCCTCGGTGGAGGTGGCAGACGACCTCGGGGTGGGCGGCGGCCAGCTCGGCGTAGGGGCAGTGGGTGAACGCAATGGTGGCCAGGCCGTCATCGTGGACGACGGCCGGGTCGAAGCCGAGGTCGGCCAGCATGGCGGTGACCGCGTCGATGCAACCGGCGCGCGCTCGGCGGGCGGCGTAGGTCTCCCCGAGGGCCCGGCCCTCCTCGGCGCCGGCCTCGGCGCTTAACTCCGCGGCGGCGCCGGCGGCGGCCGCCAGGTGGGCCAGCATGCGGGCCAGCACGGGAAAGGCCGGCGGCTCCAAGCCGAGCGACGGGGCGTCGGGGGCGAGCGCGTAGCGGTTCTGGGGCCGGCCGACCGAACCCCGGTTGTCGGAGTGGACGGCCAGCAGGCCGACCTCTCGCATGCGCTCAAGGTGGGGCCGGACGGTGTTGGCGTGCAGGCCGAGCGAGTCGGAGACCTCGGCGGTGGAGCGGGGGGAGCTGGCCCGGGCCAGC
>JANMRJ010000438.1:0-3668 GCA_031370985.1 Acidimicrobiales bacterium | reverse complement strand
TGGATCTCGAAGGCCGCCTGGTTGCCCAGCCAGGCCATCGTCGCGGCTCGATCCGCAACCAAATGCGTGTTGGGCACGCGGTGGTCGTCCAGGCCGGTCTCACGCCAGCGGCGGAGCCACGGCGGGGCGGTCGACGAGATCGCCTTCTGCCAGAAGCTCGGACGGTCGATCCCGTCCGGGAAGCGCTGGACGTTGAGCGCACGCTCGGCGAGGTGGGGCAGGATCGTGGGCGCGATCTGGACCAGATAGCGGATGACGTCGCGCTTCGTGATCGGGTTGTCGCCCGGCTGGTCTGGGTGCGGCGGGAACAGGACCTTGTCGAGGTTCGTCAGTTTGAGCTCGAACCCGCCGACGGTCCAGATACCCTCGCGCCCCAACGCCTGCAATGCGACGAGTTCGTCCGTGCTGATGTTCATACTCGGCGAGGTGGTCGCTCCCAGCGGCCCGAGGGTTGACGCAACGGCAGTCGCGGCCGCGGCGGTGGGCGTGGGCGTGGGGGATGACGTCACCATGGCGACGTCATCCAGAGAGGGCGCGCTGAGGGCAGCCCGTTCACGCGTCACGGTTCGTGGGTCTCGGTCGTGATCGACGCCCTTGAACGACGATTGACGGATCAGGCCATCCGCCGTCCAGTTCGAGAAGGCGACCTGGACAACGAGCGCTGGCTCAACCCATACCGCCTTGCGCAGGTCACCAGTTCGTCCTGGCGGCGCGCTCAGGACCGGTTCTTGTCGGACGATGGTGTCGAGCCGCGCCCGGAGCTCTCGTCTGCTCTGGGCGTCGAAGCCACTCCCGACCCGCCCGGCATAGCGCAGGAGCCCGCCATCGTAGTAGCCCAGGATGACCGAACCGAGATCGTGGGCGCTCCCCGCCCCAGCCAGGTAGCCCGCCACCACGAACGCCTGCTCCGGGCGGATCTTCAGCTTCAGCCAGGTGGCTGCCCGACGACCGGGCTCGTATCGACTCCGGCGCTGCTTGGCGACGATGCCCTCCAACTCCTGTTGTCTGGCTGCCTCGAACCAGGCCCGCCCGGCGCCGTTCACGTGCCGCGCATAGCGCACCCTGGGGTGCGGCCACAGAAGGCGCCCGAGCAGCCGCTTGCGCTCCTCGAGGGGAACGGGCAAGAGTGACAGGCCGTCCACGTAGAGCAGGTCGAACGCCTGGTACACGAGCGGCGACGAGGACCCCGGCACGGGTGTCGACCTGAGGCACTCTTGGAGCAGCCCGAAATCGGGTCGGCCGCGCGCGTCCAGGGCGACAAGCTCACCATCGACCACCGCCTCTCGCGCGGTGATCCAGTCCCGCGATGCCGTCCGCTCGTGGGCCTGTCCGGCGGGCCGAGCTCGGCCGACGACATCGCGGCCGGACGCGCCAGCGCCGAACCAGCTGCCTCCGAGCTCGTTGCCGCTCCGGGTCAGCCAGCGAACGCGCCCGTCCCCGACGGCGGCCTGCACCCGGTAGCCGTCCCACTTCACCTCGAAGAGCCAATCGGCATCGTCAAACGGGTCGCCGGCGAGGGTTGCCAACATGGGCGCAATGAATCCCGGGAACGGTGCTGGAACGGCCTCAGAGAGATCGATCGGCGACTGCGCGGCGGGCGCGGGTGTCTCAAACCGGGGCGGGACGCCGCCGGCCACCTCTTCGTTGGTCCGGCCGGTCCGCACCGACTGAAGGTGCTCCTCCGCATCCCAGCCAGTGATGGCATCCGGGTCGTGCTTGTGCAGGAGGAGCCACTGGTCGCCGATCCCGGCTTCGACGCCGACCGAGTTGGACGCATGCACGGCGGGTTCGTCGACGGCGCGGCCGAGCTTGCTGTCGGCGGGCGACCGGCCGGTCCGGACGATCGTGAACCGACCCCGAAGTTTCTGCCCATGGAGCCGAAACTTCAACTCGCCATCATGCATCGCCTGGACAGGCTCAAAGGTCGGCGCCTCGGCTTCGTAGGTACCCCAGTCCCAGACGATGGCATCGCCTGCACCGTACTGGCCGCGCGGGATGACGCCCTCGAAATCGAGGTACTCGATCGGGTGATCCTCCACCCGGACAGCCATTCGACGCAAGATGGGATCCAGCGTGGGGCCCTTGGGTACGGCCCAACTGACGAGGACGCCGCCGATCTCGAGCCGAAGATCGTAGTGGAGGCGGGTGGCCCGGTGGCGGCCCACGACAAACCGACCGTGGCCACCCAGCGCGAGGGTCGGCACCCCGACGGGCAGCACGACCGAGGAAACGGGCGCCGGCAGGTGCGGCGGGACTGCACCAGCCGGTTCGGGTGTCCGAGTGAGGTCGCGCTTCCGGCGGTACTGCTCAAGCGGCATGGTCGCGTCGATCTGCCCACGGCGTCGTCCCCGTCCCGTCCGACGGGCCTGGCGGTCCGCTGCGCGGGATGACGTCAGGCCGTCTTGCGCCGACGAGTATTTACTGCTTCCGCAGCAGGCGACGCCTGCGCGTCTCCGCCAGGCGGCGCTGGAGCCCTGTCGCCGCCGTTCGCCACCCTGCTCGGGTCGCCGTGTTTGGCGGTTCGCGCGCCTCGCCCACGCGCCGGCGAGCCGGCTCGCTGCTCGGATGACAGTGCATGCACGGGGATGGGCGCGCTCCCCGTTCGGGCGTCGACGGCGGCCCGAACACTGGCCTCGAGGGCCGCCATCAGGTCGACGAGGTTGGAGGCGGGTTCCGTCGGCGCGACGGCCACCGTCTCCCGGCCGGCCACCTTGGCCTCGAGGATCCGGAGCAGCGCGTCTCGATAGTCGTCGCGGTAGTTGGCCGGATCGAATTCCGCAGTCATCGCCGCGATGAGCTGCATGGCCATCGCCCGCTCGGCCGGTTTGAACTGTGGTTCTTCGGCTGGCAGATCGAGGTCGTCGATCGCCCTGATCTCGTCGGGCCAGTGCAGCGTCGTGAGCAGCATCGTCCTGCCAAATGGGTCGATTGCAGCCAGGGCCTCGCGGTCCTTGATGACTACCTTGCAGATCGCGGTCAGATCCTGCTCGCCCAGGACGTCCTTGAGCAGGGAGAAGGCCTTGCGACCGATCGGTTCGGGCTCGAGGTAGTAGGCCTGCTTCACGAAACGGACAGTGCGTTGCACGCGTTGGCGCTGGGTGAACAGCTCGATCTCGATCGAGCGGACCGTCTTGAGCGGGACGGACTCGAGTTCGTTTTCGGTCACGACAACGTACGCACCCGGGGAGTACTCATAGCCGCGAACCGTGTCACCGCGCGAGATGGTCTCGTCGTGGAATGGACAGTATGTCCGCATCTGGATCCGGTTCAGACAGGCGGCATGGAGCATGTTGAAGCTCACGCCCCTCGATTCGGTGGCCAGGTAGAGCCTGACCGGAATGGTCACCAGTCCGAACTGAATGGCCCCCCGCCACATCGCGCGTGCCACGATCACTTCCTCGCCTGCTCGTCCCTCCCATGCGTCGGGTGGTCCGGGACGGTGACGATAGCACGCGATCTTGGCGACGCAACCCCTGGAGGCCAGCTCAACCGGCTCGCTGGAGCTGGGCTTCCGCCTCGACTATCCTGGCCAGAACCCCGTCGCGCAATCTGTCGAGGCCGGTCGACACCTCGCGGGTGTGGTTGCCGATGGAGGTCAGGGTGGCCTTCAGGCCCTTGACCAGTTCGAGCTGTTCACGAACACCGGTCAACGCGTTGGCGATGGCTGG
>JANMRJ010000416.1:0-3277 GCA_031370985.1 Acidimicrobiales bacterium | reverse complement strand
GGTACCTCGCCTACGCACCCTCGCCGGCACGGTGCCGGCGGCCCTCGACCAGGTCGTGCAGCGCCTGCTTATGAAGGAGCCCGCCGACCGGTACGCCTCCGCTCAGGCCGTATTGGCCGACCTCGACGCCATCGCCCTGGCCCTCGACTCCGGTGACGCCGACCCCGACGTGATCGTCGGCGCCCACGACCCCCGGGGAACGCTGGCCCAGCCGGCGTTTGTCGGTCGGGCGGCCGAGTTGGCGGCCATCGGGACGGAAGTCGAGCGGGCCCGCCGGGGACAGGGCGGGCTGGTCCTCGTCGAGGGTACCTCCGGTGGGGGGAAGACCAAGCTGCTCGACGAGCTGGCGCAGCGCAGCGCCGAGCACGGGATATGGGTGCTGCGGGGGCTGGGCGTCGACCAGATGGCCCAACGCCCGCTGCGGGTACTCGACGGTGTGGTCGATGCCGTGCTGCGTCGGGGGGCAGAGGACCCCCGCTTCGTCCTGGCGATCGGCGCCGCCCTCGGCGCCCACGTCGAAGCCCTAGTCGACGCCCTACCCAGCCTGGCGGGCACCCTCGGGGGCTCGGAGTCGGGTTCCCTCGGTCCGGAGGCGTACGGGGAAGCCCGGTCACTTCCTGCCCTCACCGCCTTCCTCGATGCCCTCGGCACGGTTGGCGGGCCGGCGATGGTCGTGCTCGACGACTGCCAGTGGGCCGACGAGCTGACGCTCAAGCTGGTCGGCCACTGGTCGAGCCACCGCCCCATGGAGGATGGCGCGCGACGGGTGATGGTCGTCGCCGCCTTCCGGTCCGAGGAGGTACCCCCAGGCCATCCGCTCCGGCGCCTCGACCCAGATACCCACCTCGCCCTCCCCGCGCTGGCGGAGGCTGAGCTGCGCCGGATGCTCGTGTCGATGGCCGGCCCGCTCCCCGAGGAGGCGGTCGAGGTCGTCGAGCAGCTCGGCGAGGGCAACCCGTTCATGGCCACTGCGGTGCTCCGGGGCCTGGTCGAGACGGGCGCCATCGTGCACGACGCGGTCGGTTGGGGCGTGCACCCGACCGCCATGGCCGGCGTGCAGACCTCCCGCCACGCCGCCGCCTTCCTGTCCCGTCGGCTCGACCTCCTACCGGCGCCGGCCCGGCGCCTACTGGCGATGGGTGCCCTCCTGGGCAAGGAGTTCGATTCCGACATGGCCGCGTCGCTCGTCGGCCAGGACGCGACCGAGGCGGCGGCCGGAATCGAGGAGGCTCGCCGGCGTCACATCCTGTGGTCGTCGGGCAACCACTGCACCTTCGTCCACGACAAGCTGCGGGAGGCCCTCCTCAGCCAGCTCGACGACGACCACCGCCGCGCCCTCCACCGCGACGCGGCCCTGGCGTTCGAGGCCCAGGACACCGACCGGGTCTTCGAGCTGGCCTACCACTTCGACGCCGCCGGCGACGCCCGCCGGGCGCTGCCCTACGCCCTGGCCGCGGCCGAGCGGGCCCGGTCCCAGCACGCCCTGGAGATCGCCGAGCGGCAGTACCGCATCGCCGAGCGCGGCGTGGTCTGGAGCGACGACGACACCAGCTGCCACGTGGCCGAAGGACTGGGCGACGTGCTCATGCTGCGCGGCCAGTACAAGGAGGCGGCCGAGCAGCTCCAGGCCGCCGGCCGGTTGGCCGCCAACGTCGTCGACCAGGCCGAGATCGAGGGCAAGCTCGGCGAGCTGGCCTTCAAGCAGGGCGACGTGGGGTCGGCCAGCGAGGCGGTGGAGCGGGCCGTCCGCCTGCTGGGCCGGCGTATGCCTTCCCGCCCGATCGGCTTCTTGGTCTCGGCCGTCGGCGAGATCGTCGTCCAGCTCTTCCACACGCTGGTGCCCCGGGTGTTCCTGGCCCGCCGGCGCCCCGATGGCGCCCGTGCCGAGCTGCTCGCCGTCCGCCTGTACAGCCGCCTGGCCTACATCTACTGGTTCCAGCGGGGCCGGGTCCCCTGCCTGTGGGCCCATCTGCGGGAGATGAACCTCGCCGAGCGCTACCCACCGTCGGCGGAACTGGCCCAGGCCTACTCCGAACACGCGCCGGTGATGACCATGGTCCCGTGGTTCTCCCGGGGCCAGGCCTACGGCGAGCGGTCCCTCCAGATACGCGCCAACCTGGGCGACGTCTGGGGCGAGGGCCAGTCGCTCCACTTCATCGGCGTGGTCCTCTACGCCGCGTCGAGGTACCAGGAGTGCATCGACCACTGCCGGCGGGCCGTCGCCCACCTCGACCGCACCGGTGACTGCTGGGAGGCCAATACCGCCCGGTGGCACATCGCCTTCTCCCACTACCGCCTCGGCAACCTGGCCGCCGCGGTCGACGCCGCGCAGGGCGTCCGCCAATCCGCGTTCGAGATCGGCGATCACCAGGCCGCAGGGATCGCCCTGGGCGCGTGGGCCAAGGCGGCCGGCGGCGACCTGCCCGCCGAGGTCGTCCAGGCCGATCTCCTGCGGGTCGGTGAGGATGTCCACACCTCGGCGGAGGTCCTCCAGGCCGAGGCGGTGCGCCTCATCGGCGCCGGGCACCCCGACGAAGCGGCGACTGTGCTCCTCCGGGCGGCACGGATGGTCGCGGCCAAGGGCCTGAAGCAGGAGTACGTCGCACCCATCCAGCCGTGGCTGGCCACCGCCCTCCGCCTGGAGGCCTCCTCGGCGCCGCCGTGGTCGCCCCGCCGGCGCGAGCTCATGCGCCGGGCGACGCGCGCCGCCCGCCGGGCCCGCCGAATCGCCCGCAGCTACCCGAACAACCGGCCCCACGCCCTCCGGGAGAGCGCCCAGCTGGCGGCGATGGCCGGCCGGCCCTGGCTCGCCCGCCGGCGCTTCGACGAGAGCCTGCGGGTGGCCGACCACCAGCACGCCCGCCACGAGCACGCCCAGACATTGCTCGCCCGCGGGCTGATCGGGCTCGAGACCGGCTGGCCGGACGCGGCCGACGATGTGGCCGAGGCCCGGCGGGCGCTGGCCGAGATGGCGCCACCGGTCCGCACCGAGAGGGGCAGCGAGGTGACGCTCTCCCTGCTCGACCGCTTCGACACCCTGCTCAGCGTGGGCCAGCAGATCGCGTCGGCCCTGACACCCGACGCTGTCCATGCCGCCGTCAGCCAGGCCGGCCTCACCCTCCTGCGGGCCGAGCACTGCGCCGTCCTGGCCCTCGGCGCCGGCGACCCGCCGGCCACCACGCTCGTCGCCGGGCGCAGCGCGGGCAGCGTGAGCGCCGAGCTGGTCACCCGCGCCGTCGTGGCCGCCGGGCCGGTTGTACTGGACCCGGGACTCGCC
>JANMRJ010000369.1:0-1373 GCA_031370985.1 Acidimicrobiales bacterium | reverse complement strand
GCAGATCGCCACTGCCGCCTGGGAGCTCGGCCTGGAGCGCCAGGGACTCGACGGCATCCGGGCCGAGCCGCCGCAACAGAGCGCCCAGCAGTGGGCCATCGAGCGGGGTATCAGAGGCATGGACCGCGGCATGGACCTGGGGATCGACCTGTGAAGGTCAACCTGGGCCTCCTCGATGGAGGCGAAGACCTTGCCGGTGAGGAACTCAGCGCGCAGGGTCTTGTGGAAGCGCTCTACCTTGCCCGTGGTGGTGGGCGAGCGAGGCGGTGAGGAGGTGTTTGATGCCGTTCTCCCTGCATATGCGGTCGA
The DNA here is from genome assembly GCA_031370985.1 of Acidimicrobiales bacterium. Lineage (GTDB taxonomy): Bacteria > Actinomycetota > Acidimicrobiia > Acidimicrobiales > AC-14 > CADCTB01. Next base: position 1,064 of record JANMRJ010000369.1, on the reverse strand, counting down.
AGAGCACCTCGCCGGTGCCGGGGCCGAAGCGGCCGGTGAAGACCTTGCCGTTATCGCGTCAGGACCTGCTCGGGCACGCCGTGGCGGCGCATGGCCAGGGCCAGGGCATCGCAGGTGGGCATCGCCGTGGCCCGGGCCACCACGAGCGCCGAGACGCAGAACCGTGAGTGGTCGTCGACGCCGGTGACGATCTTGAACTCTCGTCCACCGCTGAGGATGACGCCGCCCACGATGTCCATCTGCCACAGCTCCATGGCCCGGGAGCGCTCCCAGCTTTTGTAGTCGCTGCGGCGCTTCCGGCGAGCCTCGGGGGTGATGAGGCCGTGGCGGACCAGGCAGCGATAGAGCGACGACCGCCCGGGGACGGGCTCGACGCCGTCCCGCTCCAGGCGGTGGCCGATGGTGCGGGGCCCCCAACCGGGATGGGCCCGGCGCAACTCGAGGATGGCGGCCTCGACCGCCGGTGCCATCTGATGAGGACAGGACTGGGGCTTGGATGACCCGTCGGCCAGCCCCGCCAGGCCGTGGCTCGCGTAGCGCCGCAGCCAGTCGTGCACGGTCTGGCGGACGACGCCGTTGCGCCTGGCAACATCGGTGACGGTGGCGCCGTCGAGCGTCGTGCACCGCCCTGTATCGCTGTTCCACCAATCCCAACTCCACGAGCACGGCGACCTCCTTCGGACCTGTGGGCGCGAACGAACACAGCGAAGAAGGTGGCAACCGGTGAGTGGTGGCCCCTCTCGGAACGACGGGTACCGTGCAGGTATCGGAGCCAGTGTCGCCCAGGTACCGGAGCCGCGTCCGAGAAGTGTCAGGCAGGTACCGGAGCCACGGTGTCCACTATGTACCGGGACCGCACAGGTGCGCTGCGGGGTCGTTGCGGGCGCAACGGTAGAAGTCCGGTAGAAGTCGGCCGGTTCTGGGGTCGCCGCACCCCCTCTGACCTGCACCTTTACAGTGGGCGAGGGGGGACTTGAACCCCCACGTCCTTTCGGACACAGGAACCTGAATCCTGCGCGTCTGCCTATTCCGCCACTCGCCCGAGCGACTCGCCCACGGTAGCG
>JANMRJ010000355.1:0-7395 GCA_031370985.1 Acidimicrobiales bacterium | reverse complement strand
GCCGCCCACTGCCGGGGCGCCAGGTCGTGTTGCGATAGGACCTCCTCGGCCCGGCGCTCGAGGCTGGCCCGCTCCTCGCTGAGGTCGGCCTCGGCCAGGAACCGCCGGCCCCAGATCAGCGTCATGACAACCGGGACGGCGAGCAGGATCTGGGCGAGCCGCGGCCAGCTACCGACGAACGACGACCCCGCCGACACGATCGCCACGACGGTGTACAGCAGCGTCGTGTGGACCTCTTTGCGGTACGCGGAGCGGGCCAGGTTGGCGGCCATCGTGCCCGACGGGCCGCTGCCCTCCAGCAGCCGCCGCCACGAGCGTTCCAGTCGCAACGCCGAGCGGGCCCAGATGACCGCGGCCACCACGCACGCGAACGAGACGACCAGCAGAAGCGGGTACCTGACCATGCCCAACGAAGAATCCTAGAGGTAATGGACGGCGTCCGGCGCACGCCGGCCCGACACGGCCGGATCAGCTCGTGCGACTGCGGACGCGAAGCTTGAGCGGGGTCGGCCCGAAGCCGAAGTGCTCGCGGATGCGGCGTTCCAGGTAGCGCAGGTACGGCGCCGGCAGCGCCCGGTTGGTGAAGAGGGTGTACGTGGTCGGGTCGGTGGCGCCCTGGGTGGCGTAGAGCACTCGGGCGCCCGGCGCCGGCTGCTGGGCCTGGGCGGCCTGCACGACCTCGTTGAGCTCCCGGGTGGGCACCCGGCGGTGGTAGGCCTCGATGGCCTCCTGGATGGCCGGCAGCATCCGGTGGACGCCCTTACCCGACAGCGCGCTGATGTTCAGCACTGGCGCGTACCCGAGAAACGCCAGCCGGTCGGCCACCTGCTCGGCCACGTCGGCCTTGGCCGCGGCATCGAGGAGGTCCATCTTGTTCATGACGATGAGGATCGGGCTGCCGGCGACGTCGATGCGCTCGGCCAGGCGCTGGTCCTGGTGGGTCACGCCCGCCGAAGCGTCGATCACCAACATGGCCGCGTCGGCGCGGTCGACCGTCTGCAGGGCCCGGACGAGGGAGTAGTACTCCGTGCCCTCGACGATCTTGCTCTTGCGCCGCATGCCCGCGGTATCGATGAAACACAACGGCCCATCGGGCGTCTCCACCACGGTGTCGATGGAGTCCCGGGTCGTGCCGGGCTGATCGTGGACCACCGAGCGGTCGTCGCCGATCAGGCGGTTGAAGAGGGTCGACTTCCCCACGTTGGGGCGACCGACCACGGCGATGGACGGGACCTTCGAGGCGTTGTCGGCTGGGAGCTCGTCGGGCCCCGGTGGCGGCAGGTGGTCGAACACAATGTCCAGCAGGTCGCCGACCTGGCGGCCGTGAAGGGCGCTGACCGCCATCGGCTCGCCCAGTCCAAGGCGGGCGAAGTCCCAGGCGTCAGGCTCGCGGTGCTCGCTGTCGACCTTGTTGACCACCACCACGACCGGCCGCTTGGTCCGGCGCAGGATGGCCGCCACCCGGTCATCCTCCTCGGTAATGCCCACGGTGGCATCGGCGACGAACAGCACCACATCGGCGCCCTTCATGGCCCGCTCGGCCTGCTCGCTCACCTTGGCGTCGAGGCCGTCGCCGCCGGCCATCCAGCCACCGGTGTCGACGACCATGAACCGCCGGCCCCGCCAGTCGGTCTCCAGCTCCTTGCGGTCGCGGGTGACGCCGGGCTGCTCCTCGACAATCGCCTCCCGCCGGCCGACGATGCGGTTGACGAGGGTCGACTTGCCGACGTTGGGACGGCCGACGATGGCAACAACGGGCAAGCTCATAGCTTCAACGCCTGACGTAGGGAGATGCCGTCGGACCGGATGATCTCGACGGGGCGGGGCAGATCCTCGGGCTTGGTGCCGTCGAGGAACAGCCCGCCCGACAGGCAAACGTCGGGCAGAAGGTAGCGGTGGCCCTCGGGCTGGGAGGCCAGGACGGGGGCGAGGTCCTCGCCAACCAGCAGGCCGGTGACGCCAATGTTGCCACCGAAGAAGCGGTTCGGGACCGGGACGACCCGCACGTCGGGCCGACCCAGCGCAGCGACGAGCGGCTCGATGACGGCGGCGCCGTACTCGCCGGTGAGCACGGCCACGGGGGCGCGGCGGCGGGGGGTCAGGGAGATCAGGCCGTCGGTACGCGGCGCCCGGTAGCCCTCGGCCGGCGCTCCGTCGACCCACGCGAAGAACCCAGGAGCCACGCCGATCCCCGACTCGGCCTCGACCTCGCCGGCCAGCTCCATCTGGAACGCACGGGCCATGCCGATGCCGTTCTCGTGCTGAGGAAAGCCCTCGTAGGCCTCGGCCGTGGGGAACGGGCGACCAGCCAACAGGTAGTACTCATCCGCGGCGAAGACCAGGCGCCGGCCGAGCACCGAGCGGAACACGTCTTGCCAGTCCTCGACCGTGTCGATGACCGACTGGGCCTCGGTGACGGTATGGGGCCGCATGGCCGCCTCGGTGTTGTACCGGCTGACGCCAAGCGGGACGATGCACGCCGTCGCCAACTCGGGGTACTCGTCGAGGATGCCGACGAGGGTGTCGTCGAGCACGGCGCCGTCGTTGACCCCCGGGCAGACCACGACCTGGCCGTGCACCTCGATCCCGTTGTCGAGCAGGGCCCGCAGCCAGCGCAGGCTGGTGGCGCCCCGCTTGTTGCGCAGCATGCGGGACCGCAGCTCGGGGTCGGTGGCGTGGATGCTCACGTTCAGGGGGCTGAGCCGCTCGGTGACGACCCGCTCGAGGTCCATCTCCGTGAAGCGGGTCAAGGTGGTGAAGTTCCCGTAGAGGAACGACAGGCGGTAGTCGTCGTCCTTCAGGTAGAGGCTCTGGCGCATCGAGGGCGGCAGTTGGTAGATGAAGCAGAAGTCGCAGTGGTTGTCGCAGGTGCGGACCTTGTCGAATAACGCCGAGGACACCTCGGCGCCGAGGGGCTCGCCCTCGTCCTTGGCCACGACGATGTCGAAGTCCAGACCGCCCCGGCGCAGCTCCATGTCGATGTCGGCCTCGTCGGTGAGCAGGCGCCATTCGATAATGTCGCGAGGGCGCCGTCCGGCCAGGGAGACGACCTCGTCACCGGGCTGCAACCCGGCCCGCGACGCCGGAGATCCGGGCGCGACGACAACAACCCGGGGCAGGGACATGCACCCAGGATACGGGACCACCGCCGGTAGGCTGGCTGGGTGGATGTCGACCGGGTATTGCTCGCCGCGCCACGGGGCTTCTGCGCCGGCGTGGAGATGGCGATCAAGGCCCTCGGGTGGATGGTGCGGGTCTTCGAGCCGCCGGTGTACTGCTACCACGAGATCGTCCACAACGGCCTGGTGGTCGACCGGTTCCGCCGCCTGGGAGTCGTGTTCGTCGACGACCTCTCCGAGGTGCCGCCTGGGGCGCCGCTCATGCGCAGCGCCCACGGTTCCGCCCCCGAGGTGGTCGAGGCGGCCCGGGCCGGCGGCGGGTTCGTGGTCGACGCCGTCTGCCCGCTGGTGACGAAGGTGCACCACGAGGTCAAGGTACGGGCGGGGAAGGGCTTCTCGATCCTCTACGTCGGCCACGAGGGCCACGACGAGGCGGTCGGCACCATGGCGGTGGCGCCGGAGTCGACCCACCTCGTGGAGTCGGAGGCGAATGTGACCGCACTCCCCGACCTGGACGGCCCGGTCGCCCTCCTGGCCCAGACCACACTGAGCCACCAGGACTGGGCCGGCGTGCTGGCCGCGGCCCGCCAGCGCTTCCCCGACCTGTGGATGCCCGGCAAGAGCGACCTGTGCTTCGCCACGACCAACCGCCAGTCCGCCCTCACCGAGATCGCCGGCCAAGCCGACGCCATCGTCGTCATCGGCTCGGCCAACTCGTCGAACACCGTCGCCCTGGAGAAGGAGGCCCGCAACGCCGGCTGCCCCCGGGTCTACCGGGTCAACGGCGCCGGCGAGCTGCCCGAGGATCTGTCGGGCGTGGTCGGGGTGACGGCCGGCGCCTCTGCTCCCGAGGAACTGGTGCGGCAGGTGATCGCCCGCCTCGACCCCCGCAACGGCGTCGAGGAGGTCGCCGTCACCACCGAGGACGAGTACTTCCCCCCGCCCCGGGAGCTACGCGAGCTGCTCAACGCGCTGGACACGGTCGCCAGCGTGGCGTTGGGCGCTCCCCCGCCGGCCCGTTCGGCGTTCGCCGAGGACCGCACGCGGGCGGCCAGCGACGTGCTCGACGCCCTCGCCCGCTGAGCGCCGGCCCCCCGCCATCAGCGCTCGTCGCGCCCCAGCTCATGCGCCAATCCGGAACTCACCCCAGCCCCGGTCCGGGCCGCCGTCCGCCCACTCGATCACGGCCTGGTACAGGCCGGGTGGGACCTGGGTGCACGCCGAGCTCGGGACGGTGTTGGCCTGCGGCCCTCCACCACATTCCCTCGGAACCCACGCGAAATTGTTGATACCCATGTCGTACCGACCGGGTTCCGCGGTGGCCGGACTCCCTGGCTCTGTAGTGGCGGGGACCGAACCCAGGACCTTGCCGGTGCCGACCTCCTCGATCCGGAAAGACGCGGGCCGGGGCAACCGACAGGCGGTAGCGACTGCGGTTCGGACCTGGATAAGGCCCACTCCCATGACCGTTTCTCCGAGAGCGAACGTGGCTTTGGTCGGCACGACATCGATCTGGAGCACCTCGGCTGGACAGGTGGGAAGCGGCTCGCTGTTGGTCAGGGCGACGGTCGTGGACGACACTGGCTTACCGCCGCCGGCGCCGGCCGCCACGGCGTGGCCCGGAGGAGCCAGGGTCGTCGTTGACCGCTCGACGATCGACTCGGCCGCCGGCGGGACGGACCTCGGCGGCGCCGGCTCCACGAGTCCGTTGATCGTCGCCGCCCGCCGGTGCACCTCCGTCGTCGTCGTGGTCGACGGTGCGCCGGCGGGTGGCGGGGTCACCTCGGACGGGGTCGCGGCGGCCAAGCCGCCGGCTCCGGCTCCGGCCTCGGCCTCGACCGGGGTGGTGGTGGGCGTGCGGCCGGCGCCGGCCGGCGCCGGCCCCGCGACCTGCGTCTCGACGGCACGCTTGGGGCCGTGGCGGAGGACGTTTGCCGCCACGCTCACCGGCAGAACCAGGGCAAACGCCCCAACCACAGCGAGGCTGACGCGCCGGCGCCGGCGGATCCGACCACCCCGCCGCTGCACTTCGGCCAACCACTCGTCACGCGATCGGGATTCCGTCCACGGCAAGGGAACTCACCTCCTCCAGACCGGCCCCGAGCCGGCCGCGCAGGCCCTTGAGGCCGCGATGTATGTGCGTCTTGACGCTGCCGAGGGAAATGCCCAGCGCGTGGGCCACCTCCTGGTCGGTCAGCCCGCCGAGGTACCGCAGGGCCACCGCCTGGCGCTGGCGGGGCGCCAGCGTGAGAAGCGCGGCGTTCAGTGCGAGCCGCAGCGCAACGCCGTCCTCGAAGTCCGCCACTACCTCGGGCCACACCTCTGGAACCCGCCGGCGCAACCGGTCGATGGACAGGTTGGTCGCCACCTTGAGCACCCACCCGTCGCGGTAGGCAAGGCTGCCGACCTTGGGCCAGCGGGCGTACGCCCGAGCCAGGGCCTCGGCAGCCACGTCCTCGGCCGCGGCCCGATCGCCCAGGAGCCGGTGGGACAGGCGCACCGCCCGGGGGAACAGGTCGTCAAACGCCGCCTCGAAACTGCCGTTCTCCCCCACGTTTGGTTACACGTCCGGCGGCGGCGTTTGGTTGACAGGCACCTCGACGCCGGCCCGGCGCTGCGACCGGTCAAAGAGATCCTGGAGCACGCCCTGGAGCTCGACAGTCAGCTCCTTGACCGCCCGTCGGGAGGGGTGGCGGGAACCTTCGGCGATCGGCTGGGGATGGATCGGCGCCCCCACGATGACGTGGATCTTGACCGGGCGAGGCAGGCCCTTCCCCTTGGGCAGCGCCCGCTCGGAACCGCCGATGGCGACGGGCACCAGCGGCACACCGGCCCGCGACGCCACGAACGCGGCGCCCTCGTGCAGGTGCTCGATGACCGGCCCGCTCCGCCTGGTGCCCTCGGGGAAGAGCACGAGTGGCTCGCCCTTCCCAAGGATGTCGAGCGTCCGCCGGAGAGCCTCACGGTCGGGCGCGCCCCGGTTGACCGGGTAGGCGCCGAGCATGGTGATGAAGCTGCCCATCGCCTTGTTCTTCCAGAGCGACTCCTTGCCCATGTAGCCCATGCGCCGGCGGGTCACGCCCGACACCAGGCCGAAGTCGATCCACGAGCGGTGGATGGGAGCCAGGACAAACGGCCCCTCGACCGGCACGTTCTCGATCCCTTCGAAGCTGATGCGCCAGAACACCTTGGCGATCAACCAGATCAAGAAGCGAATGATCCCGTAGGCGGTCACGTGAGGAGGGCCACGATCTGATCGACGATGTCGTCGATCGAGCGGCCGGTGGTGTCGATCACAACCGCGTCCTGGGCGACGACCAAGGGGGACACGGCCCGGGTGGAGTCGAGCAGGTCGCGCCGGGCCAGGTCGTCGGCGGTCTCGTCGAGCGCCCGGCGCCGGGCCCGCTCGCCGGCGCTGGCGGTGAGGAACACCTTGACCTCGGCGTCGGGGAAGACGACGCTGCCGATGTCCCGGCCCTCCATGACCCCTCCGCCACGCTCAGCGACCATCTCCCGCTGCCGGCGCACCAGCTCGGTCCGCACGCCGGCCACGGCGGCGACGGCACTGACGGCGCGTCCGACCTCGGGGCTGCGCAACTCTGCGGTGATGTCCTCGCCGTCGAGCAGCACCCGGTCGCCGACTTCCATGTCGACCGCGACGGCCAGGGCGGTCAAGGCGTCGGGGTCCGACGGGTCGATGCCCCGGCGCACGGCGACGAGGGCGACGACGCGGTACATGGCGCCGGACTCCACGCAGGGCAGGTCGAGGCGGTCGGCCACGGCTCTCGCCACGGTGGACTTCCCCGACCCCACCGGGCCATCGATGGCTACGACCCGCACAGGATCTCCAGGTCGCCCTCGAAGCCGGGGTAGCTGGTGGCGACGGCTTCCCATCCGTCGATGACGGTCGTGCCGGCGGCGGCCAGGCCGGCAACAGCCATGGCCATGGCGATGCGGTGGTCCCCGAAGGAGTCGGCGGCGCCACCGTGCAGTTCGCCCGGTCCCTGGACCGCCAGGCCGTCCGGCCGGCCCTCGATCTGCGCGCCGAGCGCCGCCAGCCCTCTGGTAACCGTGGCGATGCGGTCGCTCTCCTTCACCCGCAACTCGCCGGCGTCGGCAAATGCGGTTTGCCCGCCGGCCTGCGACGCGGCGACGGCGAGGATCGGTATCTCGTCGATCACGCCGGCCACCTCAGCGCCTCCGACCTCAGTGCCGTGCAGGTCCGGTGAGTAGCGGGCACGGATCGTGCGCTCCCCCACCAGCTCGATGTCGGCGC
>JANMRJ010000337.1:0-2519 GCA_031370985.1 Acidimicrobiales bacterium | reverse complement strand
GCCACCCCGGCGGCCCGCAGGTCGGCCTCCATGAGGGCCTCGATGACGGCGGCCAGCACGCACACGCCGATGTGGGCCCGGACCCGCTCCTCGGTCCAGTGGAACACCGGGCGCAGCTCGATGAGGTCCTTCAGGACCCGGAAGGTGGACTCGACCTCGACGACCACCTCGGCCGCCGATGCCTGCTCGGCGGTGAGGGAGGTGGTGACCACCCACCGGCCGGCCAGCAGCTTCTCCTCATAATCGAGGGCGGCCTCGTCGTAGTGCCAGAGGAAGCGGCCCTCGCCGATCTCGACATCGAACAGCCGGGCCACGCCCGAGCCGGCCAGGATGCGCGACGCGGCGGCGGCGATCTTGGCCTTGTCCTTCAACCGGCCGGCACCCACCCGGCTCTCCAGGGCTCGCAGCTCGGCCGAGGTGCGTCCCACCAGCTCGGCGGTGCGCCGGGTGTCGCGCCACAGCCGCTCGGCCGACATGGCCACGATGAAGCGCCGGCCGTCGTGGGTGACCTCACACACCGCCGAGCCCGCCGAGGGGCACGGCACCCAGTTCGCGTCAGGGCCGGTCGAGGCGGCCAGTACGGCGGCGACATCGGCGTCACGGTGCAGCCGGGTGGCCAGGATGTGGCCGAAGCCCTTGTCCGACAGCGCTTTGACGTTGTCGGCCGAGATCAGGCCCCGGTCGGCCACCATGGTGATGGCCCCGATGTCGCCTCGAATGCCTTCGCGGGCTGCAGCTCTCGACGGGCTGAAAGCCGACTTGCGGCCCGGCGCCGCCGCCAACAGGGACCACCGCCGCCAACCGAACCAAGTCGTGCACGCAGGCAGCGCCGCGCCCGAATGCAGCGCCTACGTTCGAACCCGCCGCCGATCGACTCTCAGCACACCCGGGGCCGATCAACGGCTGGCGTCAGGCCCCAATCGGTGGATCGAGGGTAAGTCGTAGGTCACAACGGTCGTCAGGTTCTCACACTGGCTCTGGTTGCGACTGAGGGGGCTCGTCCTTCCCGGCGATCCGCCGTCGCCTCCGCTGAGCGACCGACGAGTTTGGTGGTGCTGACGCCTCATGCGCTGCCAGAAAGGCAGCTGCTGGGTGACAGGGGTTGGAGAGAGCGTGCACTGTCTCCACTCGTCGTTGTCGTTGTTACAACATCGCGGCTACTCAAGGGCGTAGGCGGCTGTCCGATCGCTGTCCTTTTGCTGGGCCGTTTCCTGGGACGTTCAGGCAGCGGTCGTGGTCCCGAAGTGGCGGGTGGCGACCTCGACGTCACCCGTCAGCATGGCGTCGAGGAGCGCGTCGAGCTTCTCAGCTACCTCCCAGGCGAGGTAGCGCTCCGCACAGGCGGGGCACTCCTCCATCGGAACTCCAAGGACGACCGCAACTCGACCGGACCGCTCGGCCATCTTCGCGCGCAGGACCGCGACCCGTTCACCCTGGTCACAGCGCTCGCACCGCATCATCGACGCCTGCGGAAGTCCGTGGACCAGCGCGCCGGCTCGGGTTCGTACACGGTCACGACTCGGTCCTCCTCATGCACCTCGTCCACGATAACCACGACGTGAAGCGGTCGCCTCCAGGCCAGCGTCAGGACCACCTCCTTCAGCCCCTCCGACACGACGGTCTCTTCGATGACCTCCGCTGCCTCGCACGCAGCGGAGAATTCGCTGAACAGACAATCGATCAGCCGGAGCTTGTCGAACGCATGCTCCGACACGAACCGCCTCCCCTGCCAGGTCTTCGGTCGAGGTTCGATCGCCCCCACTCCCGGAGCCTTCCACGCCGTTCAACCCATCGTCGGAGACTCGGCTTCGTCGGCCGAGCCGAGGCCGGAGGCTGGGAGGTCGGCGGTCATCCTCATGTGCTCAGGATCGCCCGCCGTGCGGAGCTCCCCATGGCAGAGTGGGCGTTGAGCAGACCAGGAGGCGGGTCATGGCCCATGTGTCGTCGGCAACAGCGCGTGAACTCGACGATCTCATAGCTGAGATCACCATGGACTCCAACGGTGAGGACGAGGCCCTGTCTGGCTTCGAGGTTGCCTTCGAGAACGACGTTCGCTTTCCACTCTCGGGCACCGTGGTCGGCGAGGATGTCCAGGTGCTGTCCGTCGGCCTCGGTCACGGGCGCCGCGAACTGATCGCGACCTGTGATCGGGCCGGGCAGCGGTACCGGGTCGCCGTACTCGACATCGACCTCGCCGGCGACGGCAACGCCGTGCGGCTGGTTGATGCATACCGCCGCTGGCTCGGCCCATGACGGAGCGCACGACAACAGCCTGGGAGATCGCGTCCGACGGAGCGCAGGTCATGGTGCTCCGGCGCCTCCTTGACCGACATCCCAAACTTCGAGCGGAGGCAGATCATCTTCTCCTCACCGTGCTCGAAAGTGTGGTGCGCTCCGACGTAGCCGACGACGTTGTGAGCGCCGCCGAACCGAACTTCCGCAAGTGGTTCCTGATCTCCGAAGTCGTCCGTACGCTGTACGGCTACCCGGCCGACACCGCCCGAAGGGGCACCGTGGCC
>JANMRJ010000314.1:0-1893 GCA_031370985.1 Acidimicrobiales bacterium | reverse complement strand
CCGTGGCGGTGTCCGCCACCGGTGCGACCTCGGGTACCGTCAAGGCCACGGTCGCCTCCGGCGGCGTGAGCACCGTCGTGCAGTCCTCCGTGAACAGCGCCGGCCCGGGCGAGGTGGCCAACGTCGTCGTGTGTGCCCAGGTCAAGGCCAGCGCGAGCCTGACCGCGTAACGCTCACATGGGTGGGGCCCGGTGTTCAGGACCGGGCCCCACCCCGCGCTTCCTTCGGCGTGTGCGGCCTCCCCGACGGGCATCATTGCCGCAAGGCGGTATCGCCAACGGGTCGCTGTGCGATCAAGTAGGGGTGACCGTGCTTCGGACCCTGCCCGATGATGACGTGGACGCCCTTCTCGCCGGAGAGGTCCCGCCCGATTTCCGGGAGTTGGCTGCGGTGGCCAACCTGGTTAGGGGGATACGCCATCGACTGGACCGAACCCTTCCGCAAGCCTCCGCAGCACTTTCCAACTTCTTTGCCGGGAAGCAGTCCAGCGTCGCGGCATCGGGTTCAGGCGGAGCGATCTACGGCGAGGGCCCAGGGCCCTATGAGACGTTCCACCGCCAGCAGTGGCCGACGACGTTGCGCTACGCCCGTAAGATCGTCGGCGACCAAGCCGCCGACGACGTCTGCCAGGAAGCGTGGATGCGCATCTGGCGGACATGGCATACCGCCACGGTGGAGAACCGTGAGGCGTGGATGATCACCATCGTCCGCAACTGTTCGTACGACGCTCTGCGCGCCCGCCGGGCCACCGTCGCACTGTGCGAGCAGATGCCCATTCCCGGGCCGTCCCTGGAGGAGTCCGCCGTTCCACGGCTGGACCAGGTCGGGACCTGGGCGCAGCTTCGGGCGCTTGCCTTCCCCCTGCGTCAGGCGCTGTGGCTGCGGGAGATCGTCGGATTGAGCTACGCCGAGGTGGCAGAAGTACAGGACGTGCCGATCGGAACGGTCATGTCGCGCCTTCATTCGGCGCGCAAGCAGGCGGCGCGACGACTCACGCATGGAGGCGGAGGGGCCAGCCGACGTGAGACGTCGGTCGAGGCAACCCGGGGCGGTCGACGTCTTTCGGTGTGACGTTCCCACCCAAGCACGCATATGTCTCGGGACGCCCGTACCAGGGAGACAACGAAACGATGACAAGACGCTCGCCCCAGGGAGACTGCGACCAGTGGTACCCCGCCACGGCGGAGGGTCGGTCCTGACCGTCGAACGTTTCGAGGCCGTACTCGCTGCGGCCCAGTCCGGGGTTGCCTGGGGCTTCGAGCGGCTCTACCGAACGTTCGCTCCTACTGTCCTCACATACCTTCGCCTCCAGGGCGCCCACGACCCTGAAGACCTCACCAGCGAGGTGTTCCTCGGCGCTTTCTCTGGCATCGGCTCGTTCGAAGGCGGCGAGGTTCAGTTCCGGGCATGGCTCCTGACCATTGCCCACCGGCGCCTGGTCGACTACCGGCGCCGTGCGGCGGTGCGCCCACGGACGGCGAGCGCCGAGGCCGCATGGCTGGACCAGGTCCACGGTGGCGACGCCGAGGAGGACGCACTGCGGGGCCTTGAGATCGAGGACGTACGCCAGGTGCTCGATAGCCTGACCGAGGACCAGCGCCAGGTGCTTCTGTTGCGGATCATCGGGGACCTCTCCGTCGACCAGGTGGCCGAGGCCACAGGGAAGCCGGCCACTGCGGTGAAAGCGCTGCAGCGGAGGGGCCTTCAGGCACTCCGCCGGCAATTGGCGACCGAGGCGGTATCGCCGTGAGCTATCCGCACGATTATACGGATGAAATACTTGATGACTTCTCGGAGGACGACGTTGAAGCCCTCCTGGCCGGTCGCCTCACCTCGGGCCGTCGGGAACTCAACGACGTGAGCCGCATCATCGGCAAGGTGCGGGCTGCTTCC
>JANMRJ010000302.1:0-3372 GCA_031370985.1 Acidimicrobiales bacterium | reverse complement strand
GACGGGCAGCGGTTCGCGTAGACGCCCTGGAGGTAGTGGCCGGGCACCGCCTCATGGATGGTGAGGAGGCGGAGCATCCGCGCGTTGTCCTCGCGAAGGGACGACTCCGCCTGTTCCGCCGTCCAGTCGTCAGGGATGGGCGTGATCGAGAAGATCGCCTTCTGGCCACGCTCGAGCGGACCCGGCGAGCTCAGCATCGCGCCGCCGAACGCACGCAGGAAGACGGGGGTCCAGCCGATCTCGAGGGGTTCGTCGGACAGCCCGATGAGGCCGACCTCACGACAGAATGCTTCGATCCGGCCGAGCTCGGTTCGACAGAAGTCGAGCAGGTCATCGGCCTTCGGGTGGTCGACCGCGACCGAATCGAGGACGGCCCGGACGACATCGCCATCGTCCGCCGGGATCTCGCCGTCGCCCAGCCAGTCGGGCGCAATGCGCCGCGCGATCCGGATCATCTCGGCCCGAACGGCCCCGAACTCCCGCTCTGCCCGATCGCGGATCCGCTCCGGGGTCAACGCCGGGTCCTGCATCGTGTGGGTCATCTTCGCCGCGAAGAGCGCCTGGCCGAGGCGACCTTCGCCCGTGGTAGTCGGCAGGATCTCGTCGCGCAGCCGGCGCTCGAAGGTGTCCAGGGCCGCCGCGGCAACCGCGCGCGCCGCCCGCAGCCGCGGCAGGACGGCGGCCACCGCGGGATCGGCCTCGGCGACTGCGTCGCCGGCCGCGATCGCCTCGTCGACGATGCCGATCAGGCCGGGCCACTGGTCGAGCGCGGTCTCCGTGTGAAACCGATCGACCGACCGGCCCGTGTGGCCGACCAGGACCTCGCTCGCGGCGTCGAGGACGGCGGGCAATCGCTCCGCACGCGACGCGATCGACGCCAGCCGGTCCGCGAGCGGCGCGAACTCCCGCGCGATCAGGCTGAAGAACCCCTGCCCGATCAGGTAGACCCACGCCATCGGGCTCCAGGCGTCCTCGGCCAACTCGATCTCGTTGAAGCGATACGACGCGAGCACGCCGAGGAGAAGGTCACGGTCGACCCTCTCGTCCGCGTCGAGGACCTCGTCGCCGAACGACCCGAACGTCCGTTCCCAGCCGGCGATGAATGCCAGGCGCTCCGGCTCGGCCGCCGCCGACACGTCGGGCCACAGCCCGTCGTATGCATGGTTGCCGGCACTCGTCGCATCGGTCGGCTCGCGGGCGAAATACTCGTCGAAGAATGCATCCACGCGCGTGGCGAAGTCGGTCATGGGGCGGCCTCCGGTGGCGGCGACTCGGACGGGCGCATCAACCGATGCGAGCGCGTTGGGCGCCGAGTCTAGCCCAGCGTCTACCATCGGCGGATGGACGCCGGTCGCCAGGTCGCACCGATCATCCTCGAGGGCCGGAGGGTGCGTCTCGAGCCGCTCGGCCTCGAGCATGTCCCGCATCTGGCCGAGGTCGCGCTCGCACCGGCGATCTGGCAATGGACCACCGCCCGGATGACGAGCGAGGCGGATGTCCGCGCCTGGGTCGAGGCCGCGCTCGCCGGACGCGCGGGGGGGACCGAGTTCCCGTTCGTCACCCTCGACGCGGCCACGGGCCAGCCGATCGGCAGCAGCCGCTACATGAACGTCGTCCTCGAGCACCGCCGGCTCGAGATCGGCTGGACGTGGGTCGCTCCGAAATGGCAGCGAACGGGCGGGAACCGCGAGGCGAAGCTGCTCATGCTCGGACATGCGTTCGACGTGCTCGGCTGCCGCCGGGTCGAGTTCAAGACGGACTCGCTCAACGAGCCATCCCGGACGGCTCTGCTCGGGATCGGCGCTCAATTCGAGGGAATCTTTCGCAACCACATGGTCATGCCCGGCGGTCGGACGCGCCATTCCGCCTGGTACAGCGTGATCGACGAGGAGTGGCCGGCCGTTCGAGCCGGGCTGGAGCGGTCGCTCGCGCGCTGAATCCATCTGCCATCATCGGCGGGCCGGATCGACCGGCTCACCGCCAGCGATCGGAGGGTCCCCGTGGTCGAGCTCATCATCAAGATCCTGATCAACGCCGCCGCCCTGTTCGTGGCCGTCAAGGTCCTGCCCTCGAACCTCCTGTCGTTCAACTGGGGCAACGACTGGTGGAAGCTGCTCGTCGTGGCGCTCGTCTTCGCCCTCGTCAACAGCTATATCAAGCCGATCGTGAAGGCCCTGTCGATGCCGATCGGCCTGCTGACCCTCGGCCTGATCGGGTTCGTCATCAACGCCGCGATGCTCCTCCTGACCGCGCTCGCCTCGGACGCCTTGAAGCTCGGCTTCAAGCTCGGAACCTTCCCGCCGAAGATCAACTCGGACGCGATCGTCGGCGCTCTCATCGCGGCGCTGATCATCAGCGTCGTCTCGACCGTCGTGAGCCTCGCGCTCAAGCCGCGCAGGCTGTTGTAGGCGGTGCCCCCGTCCGAGACCGAGCTCGACCGGCTGCCCGCGATCGCCGGTTCGCTCCGTGAGGCCGCGGCTCGCCACGGTACGCCGCTCTACCTGACCGACGAGGCGACCCTCGACGGCGCCGTTGCCGAGCTCAGGCAAGCATTCCCCGATCCGTGGATCCGGCAGTACTCGGTCAAGGCGAACGACGCGGCTGCCGTGATCCGGCTCGCAACCGGACCGGACCGCGGGCTCGGGGCCAATGTCGTGTCGCGCGGCGAGTGGGCGGCCGCACGCAAGGCAGGTGTGCCGAACGGGCGGATCAGCCTCGAGGGGATCGGCAAGACCGACGCCGATCTCGACGCGGCAGTCCGCGCCGCCGTCGACGGCGAGCCCCTGCTGTGGGTCGCGATCGAGTCCCCGAACGAGGCCGATGCCCTCGCGATCCGTGCCCTCCGGGCCGGCCTCGGGCGGGCAGGCCGGCCGCCGATCGACGTGCTCGTCCGGCTGAATCCCGAGGTGACGCCCGAGACCCAGGCGGTGCTTGCGGTCGGGGCCGGCGGCTCGAAGTTCGGGATGACCGAGACGGAACTGACCGCGACGATCGAGCTCCTGGCGGAGAGCGGCGGCGCGATCCGGCCGCGCGGAATCCACCTCCACATCGGATCGCAGCTCGGCGCGATCGACGCGTGGCGCGATGCGGTGCGGCGCGGGCTGGCCGTCCTCGGCCTGTTGCGCGGCGGGCTGCCCGACCTCGACACACTCGACGTCGGAGGCGGTTTCGCGGTTCTGCCGATCGGCGAACCGTCGGCCCGTCCGGAACGGTTCGCCCGCGAGATCCCGATGTTGCTCGAGGCGATCCCGAGCGACCGCCGGCCCGAGCGGCTGGCGATCGAGCCAGGGCGGTTCGTCGTCGCCCGGGCGGGCTGGCTCGTCGGGCGAGTGCTCCATGTCCGGGACCGGGGCGGGCGCCAGCTGGTCCTCG
>JANMRJ010000291.1:0-15158 GCA_031370985.1 Acidimicrobiales bacterium | reverse complement strand
GGTGGGAAGCTGTGGCTCTACGACTCGCTGCTGTCGGAATACGCGGCGCTGGGGTTCGAGTACGGGTACTCCACCGTCCACACCGACGCCCTCGTGGCGTGGGAGGCCCAGTTCGGCGACTTTGCCAACGGGGCGCAGATCATCATCGACCAGTTCATCGCCGCCGGCCACGGGAAATGGGGCCAGGCGTCGGGTCTGGTCCTGCTGCTCCCCCACGGCTACGAGGGCCAGGGCCCCGAGCACTCCTCGGCCCGGCTGGAGCGGTTCCTGACCCTGTGCGCCGGCGACAACCTCCAGGTCGTGAACGCCACGACCGCGGCGCAGTACTTCCACTTGCTCCGGCGCCAGGTCCGCCGGTCGGTGCGCCGGCCCCTGGTGGTGCTCACGCCCAAGTCGCTCCTGCGGGCCCGCCATGCGCGCTCGCCCATCGACGAACTGGTGACCGGCCGCTTCCGTGAGGTCCTCGACGATCCCGGCGTCACCGACCCCGGTGCGGTCCGCCGCGTGGTCCTGGCATCAGGGAAGGTCGCCTACGACGCCATGGCCCACCGCGACGAACACGCGCTGGCGGTCGCCGTCGTGCGGGTCGAGCAGCTCTACCCCTGGCCGGAGGTGATGGTGCTCGACGCCCTCTCCCGCTACGCGGCGGCCACCGATGTCGTGTGGTTGCAGGAGGAGCCGGAGAACATGGGGGCGTGGACCTTCGTCCACCGCCGGCTCCACCGCCTACTGCGGGACGACTACACCCTCCGTCACGTGAGCCGGCCGGAGTCGGCGAGCCCCGCATCGGGGAGCCAATCCGTCCACCAGCGCCAGCAGGCCGACCTCCTCACGGGTGCCTTTGACGGCCTGTAGGCCGGGATCGCACGTTCGCGCCGCACGGAATGCTTGACTAATCCCGTCATGTCTCCCGCCGCGTCACCCGCCGCCCAGCGTCCCAACGCCGGCCATCGTGTGGTCGTCGATGGCTCGAACCTGGCCACCGAAGGTCGCAACACGCCGAGCCTGGCCCAACTTGACGAGGCCGTCCGCTCCTTTCACTCCGAGCGGCCCGACGACGAGATCATCGTCGTCGTCGACGCGTCGTTCGGCTACCGGATCGACGAGTCGGAGCGCAAGATCTTCGAGGAGGCCGAGGAGGCCGGCGAGATCGTGTCCCCTCCGGCGGGGGCGATCGGCCGGGGCGACGGGTTCCTGCTCCGCATCGCCGACCGCATCGGTGCCGACGTGCTGTCCAACGACTCGTTCCAGGAGTTCCACGGCGAGTACCTCTGGCTCTTCGAGGAAGGACGCCTCGTCGGAGGCAAGCCTGTGCCCGGCGTGGGCTGGATCTTCACGCCCCGCACCCCGGTCCGAGGCCCGAAGAGCCGGGTGGCGACGCGCGACGCCGACCGTGCCCGCAAGCGCACCGCAGTTGCGGCCGCGCCCCGCCCGGAGCCGACATCGGCGGCCATCGCCGAGGCGACGGCCGAGGCCATCGCACCCGACGCGCCGAAGGCGGCCAAGCGGGGCAGTCGCCGGCGGAGCGGTCGCTCGGTTGTGGAGGGCGCGCCGGAGGCGGTCAACGAGCCGCTGCCGTTCATCACCTTCATCGCGGATCACCCCCTCGGCAGCGAGGTGGAGGGCGTCGTGGAGGGTTTCACCTCACATGGCGCCTTCGTCACCGCCGGCGGCGCCCGCTGCTACGCGCCGGTCTCCGGGCTGGGCGACCCGCCGCCCCGCAGCGCCAAAGAGGTACTCACCAAGGGCGAGGTCCGCAGCTTCGTGATTCAGGCCCTCGACCCGCCCCGGCGGGGCATCGAGCTGGCCCTGCCCGGCCTGGCCAAGGTGGCCGGCGCCCCGACCGAGGAGACCGTCGAGGCCGAGATCGACGATGTCGCCGCTCACGCATCGTCGCCAGACGCCGACGCCCCGCCGGCCCGGCGCAGCCGGCGCAAGGCGGCGCCGGCGGGGGAGCCGGCGGGGCCGGCGGTCGAGCTGGCCGTCCCGATGAGCGCCGAGATGCCGGCGCCCAAGATGGCGCCGCCCCGTCCTCGTCGGGCCGGGACCGCCCGTCCTGCGGCGCCGTCGCCCGAGGCCGAGGCCGTTGTTGTGGCCGCGGCCGTACTGCAGCCTGAGCTGCCGGCGCCGGCCAAGGCGCGCCGGGGCCGCAAGGCGCCGGCCGGCGCCGCCGTGGTCGAGGCGGAGGTCGTCGAGCCGGTCACTTCCGAAGCGCCGACCGCCGCCCCGGAGTCCGGCCCGGCCCGCCCCGCTCGTCCCCGGCGCAGCACTGTCCGTTCTGCACCCGAGCCGGAGCCGACGCCGGCTACCCCTGTACGCCGGACGCGGAAAAAGGCGGCCGCCCCCCCCGTCGAGCCGGTCGGGGTGCCGATCGCCGCCGCGCCGCCAGCCAAGAAGGCCACCCGCAGCCGCAAGAAGGCCGCCACTTCTGTCGAGCCCGCGGATGCTGTGCCGGTCGCCGCTGTGACGGTCGCCGCCGTGCCGGTCGCCGCCGTGCCGGTCGCCGCCGTGCCGGTCGCCGCCGTGCCGGTCGCAGCAGCGGTGGCGCCCCGGAAGGCCATCCGCGCCCGCAAGAAAGCTGTGACCCCCGTCGTTGTCGAGGAGCCCGTCGCAGTGAAGGAGCCGGTCGTCGCCGCGACGCCGGCCAAGAAGGCCACCCGCGGGCGCAAGAAGACGGCCACGGCCGTCGAGGAGCCGGCGCCGGCGAGGAAGGCGGCCAAGAAGAGAGCCAAGAACGCCGTCGCTCCGGTCGAGTGAGCAGTAGACCGGGTATATCCGGGTCAACTGCTCACTCGGTGCCGTTCTAGAGTCGGTCGGTCATGCGCGTCGCCACCTGGAACGTCAACTCGCTGAAGATTCGCCTGCCCAGGGTCGAGGAGTGGCTGGCCTACGCCCAGCCGGATGTCCTGTGCATACAGGAGACCAAGCTGGCCGACAGCGCCTTCCCGGCCCTGGCCTTCTCGGCGCTGGGCTACGAGTCAGCCCACTGCGGTGAGGGACGATGGAACGGGGTCGCCATCCTCAGCCGGGTTGGCCTCGACGACGTGGTGGCTGGCTTCTCCGACCAGGGCGACGACGAGACGGCCGAGGCCCGCCTCTTGTGGGCGACGTGCGCCGGCGTCCGGGTGGCCAGCGTCTACGTGCCCAACGGGCGCCAGCTCGGGACCGAGCACTACGAGGCCAAGCTGGCCTGGTTGGAGCGCCTGCGTCGGCAGCTGGAGACCGACAGCGACCCGACGGCGGACATGGTGATCTGCGGCGACTATAACGTCGCCCCCGAGGACATCGACGTCTGGGACCCGGCCAAGCTCCACGGCGGCACCCACATCAGCGTGCCGGAACGGGAGGCGATCGGTGCCCTACGGGACTGGGGCATGGTCGACGCCTTCCGGCAGATCTACGCCGACGCCGGCGTGTACTCGTGGTGGGACTACCGGGCCGGCGATTTCCACCAGGGCCGGGGCCTGCGCATCGACCTGGTGCTGGCCACCAAGGCGTTGGCTGAGCGGGCCACATGGGCGCTCATCGACCGCCAGGCCCGCAAGGGCAAGCTGCCCTCCGACCACGCCCCGCTCCTCGTCGATTTCGACCGCTGAGCCGCGGTAGCGGCGCCCCGGCGGCTACTCCGCCAGCGTGGTGCGGAGCTTGGCCAGGCCGCCGGCCAGGGCTTCCCGCAGGTCAGCGCGGTCCAGGCCCGTGTCGTGGTGGAGTTCCTTCATGGTGCGGGCCGGCGTGCCGTCGAGCCCGTAGTGGGCGGTGACGACCTGGCGCTCCAGCGGGTCGAGGAAGTCCATGAGCTTGGTGCCCATGCCGCGTAGCACCATGGCGTCGTCGTCAATGCTGGCGGCGGGGTCGGCGACCTCGACCTTGGGGTCAGGGTAGGGCCAACCATCTTCGGGCCACAGGTACGGACGCATGACCTGTTGTCGCGCCGATAGCCGCCGATGTCAACGGCCGGGTTGGTGTTAGCCGCCGGCGCCGCCGGCTGACGCAGCCACGACCGCCAGGAGGGCGTCACCGTAACGGTCGGCCTTGACCGGACCCATCCCGGGCAGGGCGAGCAGCGACGGCCGGTCGCGGGGCCGGGCCTCGGCCACCGCGGCCAAGGTGGTGTCGTGGAAGACCACGAACGCCGGCACGCCCGAGGCCAACGCCGTGCTGGCCCGCCACGACCGCAGCGCCTGGAGCACGTGGGGATCGGCCCGCTCGCCGGCCCGCGGCGCTCGCCGGCCGCCGGACATCGTCCGCAGCTTCGCTCGCCCCTCGGCCACGCCGCCGCGCCAGCCGTCGCCGTCACCCACGGTGGCGCTCTCCAGCGCAGCGATGGCGTCCTCGATGTCGCCCAGCCAGGGCGACGGCGAGCGTGACATCGTGCCGGCGCCGAACGTGCGCCGCTCGGCCCACGAGAAGTGCAGTTCCCGCTCGGCCCGGGTCACGGCGACGTAGAGCAGCCGGCGCTCCTCGGCGCGGGCCTCCGGCGTGGTGGCATGGCCGATGGGAAGCAGGCCCTGCTCGAAACCGACGACGAACACGACCGGCCATTCGAGGCCCTTGGCCGCGTGAATGGTGGCCAGGTCCACCGCCTGGCCCCGCAGCGCCGGCTCCTCGCGAGCCAGTCGGGCGGTGAGCCAGGCCACGAACCCGCCGACTGAACCTCGAGGGTCGAGGGCCAGGAACTCCCGGGCCTGGCGGGCCAGCACGTCGAGGTCGGCGCCCCGCTCGCCCACCTCGGCGGCCTCGGTAGCGGCGGCATCGAGATCGGGGAGCGAGTCGGCCAGCGGCTCTCCCTGGCGCCGGCGCAGGCCGGTGATGGCCTCACGGACCGCGGGCTGGTCGAGGAACGCCGAGGCGCCCCGCAGCCGGTAGGGGATGCAGGCCGTCTTCAGGAGATCCTCGAACACGACAAGCTGGGCGTGGGTACGGGCCAGCACGGCCAGGTCCGACCAGCGACCCGCCCCGCCCCGCCGGCGCAGCGCCCGGACGACACTGCGGGCCTCCTCGGCGTCGGTGGCGTAGCCGGTGATCGTGGGCAGCGGACCGTCCGCGCCCGGCGCCCGGAGCGGATGGCCACCGATCCCGTCGAGCACGGCGTTGGCGACCGCCACCACCTGCGGCGACGAGCGGTGGTTGTCGTCGAGATGGACGACGGTGGCGCCGGTGAACCGGCGGGCGAAGTCGGTGAGGTAGCGGGGGTCGGCCCCGTTCCAGGAGTAGATGGCCTGCCGGGGGTCGCCGACGACGCAGAGGTCGTCGCGCCCGTCCCGCCACGCCTCGAGCAGGCGGAACTGGAGAGGGTTGACATCCTGGAACTCGTCGACGAAGAGGTGGCGGAAGCGCCAGCGCTGGGTGGCGGCGAAGGTGGGGTCGGCTTCGAGGGCTTGGGCACACTGGAGCAGCAGGTCGTCGAAGTCGACCAGGTGCTGGCGCTGCTTTTCCTGCTGGTAGCGCTCGTAGATGGCGGCGACGGCAGCGGCGGGCATGGGCGGCTTGCGGCCGGCGGCCACGACAGCGTCGGCGTAGCCGGCAGGGGAGACCATGCGAGCCTGGGCCCACTCGATCTCGCCGGCCACCTCGGCGGGGCCGGGGTCGGACGGCGACCGGCGGGCGGGGAGCAGCCGGGCCAGCACGCGGGTCTTACGGTCGAGCAGCGCCGGCGGACGCTCGCCGCTGTCGGCCCACCGCCGGCGGAGCTGGGCGTAGGCGATGGCGTGGAACGTGCCCGCCGCCACCTGGTCGCGCACGCCGAGGCCGGCGAGGCGGGAGGAGAGCTCATCGGCAGCCCGGCGGGTGAAGGTGAGGGCCAGCACGTGGGAGGCGAGCGCCGAACCCTCGGACACCCGCCAGGCGATGCGACGGGTCAGCACCCGCGTCTTGCCCGAGCCCGCGCCGGCGAGGATGCACAGCGGCTGGCCGGCGGTGGTTACCGCCTCGAGCTGGGCCGGCGTGAGCCCGCCCAGCAGGTCGGGGGGAACGCCAAGCCTGTCGGGGGGAACGTACGTACTGTCCATGACCCTGATGAACGTACCGAGGGGGTGAGACAAGATGGTGGATGGTCCCGACGCGCGGTACGGCAGGGGCAGGGACTCCTGCTTCGGCGAGGAGGCGAGGATGGGGGCCCCCGCCGGGAATGTCACTGTCTCAGCCTCCCGGTAGCCTTCGGTTGATGCTTTGCGGTCTCGACCTCGACGGAGTGCTGTGCGATCTGGGCCCGAGCGTGGCCGCCCGCATCGCCGACCGTTTCGGCGTGGCCAGCCACCCCTCCACCTGGCGCAGCTACGACCTGCGCCTCCTGCGCCTGGGCGTGCCCGAGGACCGGTTCTCGGAGTTCCTCGACGAGACGTTCGACGATCCCGACCTGTACAGCACCGCGCCGCTGTGCGATGGGGTCTCCATCGCCCTCCGCCAGCTGCGCCGCGCCGGCTGGGAGTTGGTCGGCATCACCGCCCGCCCGCTCCACCTGGCCCCGGCCACCCGGACCTGGATGGCCCGTCACTGCCTGCCCGTCTCCGAGGTCCACCACACCGCGGTGGGCACGAAGTCGGCTGTCGCCAGGGAACTCGGCACCCACGCCACCATTGAGGACAACCCCACCGAGGCCGAGCTGCTGGCCGACGTGGGCGATTCGTGGCTTCTCGACCGGCCCTACAACCGGGCGTCGCCGGTGGTGCGGGCCCGGCGGCTGTCGTCCTGGGACGACGCCGTCGGCCGCCTCTGCCAGCCGCGGCTGTTCGCCTGAGCGGGCTGATGACCCACTTCGCCGTCACCGCCGTCGGCACCGACCGGCCCGGGATCGTCGCCGCCGTCACCGGGGCGTTCGCCGCCCTGGGCGGCAACCTTGAGGACAGCTCGATGACCATCCTGCGCGGCCAGTTCGCCATGATGCTGGTGGTTGACGCGCCGGCCGCCGTGGGCGCCGGCGACATCGACGCTGCCCTCGCCGGCCCCGCCGCCGACCTCGACCTGGTGGTGACTGTGCGGCCGGCGCCCCTGCCGGCGCCGGCCACCGGCACCGACGACGACGTGGCCGGGTCGTGGACGGTCTCGGTCTACGGCGCCGACCACCCCGGGATCGTGCATGGCATGGCGTCGCTGCTGGCCGAGCGCTCGGTCAACATCGTCGACCTCAGCACCCGCATGGTCGGCACGCCCGAGAGCCCGGTGTACACGATGGTGCTGGAGGTGACGCTCCCGCCGGGTGGCGATCCGCACGAGCTCGAGGCCGACCTTGCGGCCAAGGCCGCCGACCTGGGGGTGACGTGCCGGCTGCACCCATCCGAGGCCGACATCCTCTGAAGCGGGGTGGCTGATGGCGGTGCGGCCCGTGCTGGCGCTTCCCGACCCGTTCCTGCAGCGCCCCTCGGCCAAGGTGGGCACGGTCGATGCCGGAGCCCTCGCCCTCGCTGCCGACCTGCTCGACACGATGCGCGCCCGGGAGGCGTGCGTGGGGCTGGCCGCGCCCCAGATCGGTGTCGGCCTGCGGGCCTTCGCCATCGATGTCACCGGGCACCGCAAGGCCCGCTCCTGCGCCGGCGAGCTGGTGTTGTTCGACCCCGAACTGCTGGCGGCGGAGGATCCGGTGCTCGGGCGCGAGGGCTGCCTGAGCATCCCCGATCTCACCGGCGACGTGGCCCGCGCCACCCGGGTGGTGGTGCGGGGCATCGGTATCGATGGCCACGAGCGGGTGCTCGAGGCCGACGCCTTCGAGGCCCGGGCCCTGCTCCACGAGATTGACCACCTCGACGGGCTTCTGTTCCTCGACCGGGTTACGTCGGCCCACTCGGTGTACCGGCGCAAGGTCTACCGGTAGATCCGCCCAGTAGATCCGCCCAGTAGATTCGCCCAGTAGATCCGCCCAGTAGATTCAGCAGTGCGATGGCGTTCCCGAAGAAGTACCTGAACGACACCGAGGAGATCATCCTCGACCTGCGGCCCCACTGGCTCGTCCTCGTCGCGCCTGTGGCCGGGCTGATCGGCTCTCTGGCCCTGGCTATCTGGGCGGGGGTGACCGACGCGAGCGAGTTCATCCTCTTCCCGGCGCTGGGCCTCGCCGTGGTCGCCCTGCTGTGGTTCCTCGTCCGCCTGACGCAGTGGATCACCACCGACTTCGTCCTCACCACCGACCGCCTGATCTACCGCAAGGGGGTGGTCTCGCGGCAGGGCCGGGAGATCCCCCTCGAACGGATCAACGATGTCAGTTTCACCCAAAGCCTGTTCCAGCGCATGCTGAGGGCCGGCGACCTGCTCGTCGAGTCGGGCGGGGAGCGGGGCCAGTCGTCCTTCGGCCACTTCGCCAACCCTCAGTCGATCCAGAACGAGATCCACCGGGCCATTGAGGCCGCCGCGGCCCGCGATGCCGACCGCATGGCCGGCCGGCGGGAGCTGTCGCCGCTCGAACAGCTCGAGAAGCTGGAGGAGCTGCGCCAGCGGGGCGTGATTTCCCAGGCCGAGTTCGACCTCAAGAAGGCCAAACTGCTCGACCGGCTGTAGGGCCGGCTCCGTCGGTGTCGCGGGCTGTGGTGTGCTCGACTTGGGTGGCCCGGAAGCTTGCAGACCAGAGTCGCGCGACGAAGGATCGTCGCAGCCGAAGCACGACCGTCCGCGACGTTTTCGGGTCGCTCGGGCCTTGGCATCGCGCCTGCGCCGTGCGCTCGCCCCTGCGGTCCCCCGGAGGGCCGTTTCTGTCGGAACCGATCGGACGTGTCCTCCTGTAGTGTAGCACACCGGCTCCCAAAGGCGAGGAGGTGAAGGCCGCCAACGCGCACGACCCCTCGGGGCCTTGACTGGGGCGAAGGTGTCAGAATAATATGACGGCATACCTAGCGACGGACACCTTGCCAGTCTGGAACGCATTGAGTTGGAGACCGAGCGCGACGAGAGCGGCATCCTCGAGGCCATGTGCCGGGAGGCCGGTCCAGCCAACTGGGACCGACCCCTGGAAGCGCTTGAAATGTACTCGGAGGCGCGGCGGTTCATGGAGGAGGAGCTCGCCGACCTCGTGCAGCGGATGCGAACGCACTACGACCCTCCCATCACCTGGGAACTCATTGCGGAGCGGCTGGGCATCTCTCGCCAGACGGCGTGGACGAAGTTCCGGTCGGTCGAGGACGACGTGGCGCGGCTGCCTCAGCGCCCTGGGCCGCGCCGGGACGGCGATGTTGTTGAGTTCACGTTTGAAGTCAACGCATCGTTCCTGAACCCGCGCCTTTCGTCTCCGATCACCATCCCGTCGTCGTTCATCGGTCAGCTCGATGAGCGCCTGCCAGGCGAGGGCCCCTCTTGGCAGCTCACGGTCGTCTCGGAGCTCGGTCGCGGCCCAGGTCGCCTTCGCCGGAGCCAAAGGGGGGGAAACCGCTCCTACCTGCTCACGTTCACATCAGGGGTTCGCCAGTTGGTCCTCGGACCTACTCGGCTGGGTGAGCTGCTTCGAGTGCGGATCCCCTTGCTCGGCGACCTGTCCGCTGAGGTGAACCGTGCAGGGACACAATGAACCGCTCCACGTCTGTTGGGAGTACTGGGCTCGCCCGACCGACGGCTCCCGAACCCGCCCCAGGGTCGCGCTTGCTCGGGCTTTAAACTGGCGGACGCCTTGTGCGAAGCCGGGCCCCGTACTCCTTCCATGATCGGCTCGCCGACTCAGGCTCGTTGCCCAGCACGTAGAGGGTTCGTTCGACCGCTCTTGGCTCGATGGCATTGGCGCCGGCGGTCGCCTGGACCCACGCCAGATAATCCCCGTAGTCCTCCCAAGTGATGTCGGGTAGGCGTTTCCGACCGTCGGGGGTGGCTTGCCCGGTTGTGAGCCCCTCGGAAGCTTGGAGACCCACTGCCGCAGTCCACGCGCGCCTGTCAATGATCACGTGCGTGCCCGGCCATAGGGCGGACATGAGCGTGGTAGCAGTGGCGATCCCGATACCCCGGATGTCTGTCAGTGTGCTCCATGTTTGCCGCGTATCACGACTGAGACGGGACTGTCCCGGCGGCACGGCGACCTCGGCTGGCCGCGGGCTGGACGTGTCCAGGAGCGGGACCAGAAGCCCGCTGAGGTGAATCGGGCTCTGGCGCTTGAAGTTGCCGACGGCCATCAGCAGGTGGTGCCACGCGACGTGGCGGTCGGGGTCCTCGGGGGTCATCCAGAATCGGTCGGCCAGACGGATGCAGTCTTCCCACCGCATCCGTCCGTCGGCGGAAAAGGCGGCTGCCCAATCGACTATCTGCTCCCGTCCGAGAGGGAGGACCGCGCCGGCGTCCGGGGGGCGTTGCGTCGTCTCGTCCATGTCGCACTCCCTGGTGCTTCCTCCGGGAGCCATGCCGATCGCAACCCTCCCTCTCGGAGTCTGGCACCTCCGACGCGGCTCAGTCCGAGCAGCATGCACCCAGCGGACGGGGCGCCACCCTGTTGAGGGCATGATTGGATGGTCACGAGGGCGGCCTTTTCGGCAGGGATGATCGCACGGCTTCCCGACGGGACCGGTGACGAACAGGCGTGGCGGTCGGAACCCGTGTAGATCCTCCCCACGATGGCGATCTCCTGGCCGTGCCCGCTGAGCGTGCCGGCGTAGGCCGCGGCTGGCCGGGACGTACCGTGCCCCGCCCGCCCTGCCCGGGCTGCGGGGCGACGATGAGCTTCGACGGGTCCTACGGGCGGCATGGTGCGGGAGGCCGGCGTGATCCACGTCATCCGGGTCCCTCGTGCCTACTGCCGAGGCTGTGGCGTGTCCCACGCCCTGGTGCCCGACTTCCTGGCTCACCGCCGCCGTGACAGCGTGGAGGTGATCGGCGCCGCCCTCGCCTCGGGACCGGTCCGAGCGGCGCCGCCCACCTGTGGGCCGACGTGCCCGCCCGGACCGTGGGGTCGTGGCGGCAGCGCTTCGCCAGGCGCGCCGAGCTGCTCACCGCCGGCCTGATGGCGGTGAGCACCACACTGGCCCGGCTGCCGGAGCTGCCGGTCGAGCGCGGGCCGGTCACCGTGGCCGTGGCCGGCGGTCGGGGCGGCCTGGTGGGCGGCCCGCCGGCGTTGGCCCGGCCGGGTGCCAGGGCCCTGGCGGCTGGCCAACCTCATGGTCGGCAGCCACCTGCTGTCGACCCGCGTAGACCTGCCGTGGCCCGGGCCGGGGCCCGCGCCGACACCCGCTCGGACCCCCTGACCAGCGACGACCCGCGGAGCTGGCCCCGGGGCCGGGCCGCCGGGAACCAGTCAGGCGGTAGTCGGCAGCAAACACCTCGTCCTGGGATCAACGACGCTCCGTGACGCGCGCGCCCGAACGGAGCCGACGCAGCCACCGTCCGTGCCGATGGTCGTCCCCGGATGCCGAACCGTGATCGAGCAATCCGGCCGAACGATGGTCACTCAGCCTCTGCCGGTAACACACCCGCTCGGAGGCGTCATTGGAACACGCATGGAGTGAAGTGAGTGAAGCCAGAACGGTGACGAGCCAGTCAGATCACCGATCGGTCGCCGGCCCGCAACCCGCCGGCCAGGCGGCGGTAGGCGCCGGCGGTGTCGGCGCCCATCGAGTCGAGGTCGCTCCAGCGGCAGCCTCGTTCCCGGTCGACCCCGTACATGCCGAACCGGGGCTCGTAGCTGCCCCATTCGTAGCAATCGGCCAATGTCCAGTGGAAGTAGCCGGTGATGGGGAGGCCCTCGGCGAGGCCGGCGACGACCGCCGTGAGGTGGGCGCGCAGCGCCCGCGGCCGGTCCCATCCGTCGCCTCGTGGCCATGCGCGCCCGCGCCGGACCCGGTTGCACAGGCCGTTTTCGGAGACCTCGAGGCCCAGGCCGGCGACGGTGTTCAGGCGCAGGTAGGCCAGCATGCCCTCAGGGTGGATGGCCATGTCCCAGTGCTGGCCGACCGGTGACCACGTTCGCCCGCCGGCGGTGCGATGGCCAGGAACGCGAAGGTGGTCGACGGCCACCGGGTCGTAGTAGTTGAGCGAGACGAGGTCGAGCGGGCGTTCGTGGGGGCCGTCGTAGACGGCGGCGATGGCCCGGGGGAGCGCCTGGTCGAGGGGGAGGATCGACCGCGTCATACGTTGGATGGGGGCATCCGCCCGGCCGGTGCCACCGAGCGCGGTGTGCTGGGTCTCCCGCCGGCCGGCCAGCCAGTCCCGCAGGTCGGCCCGGTCGACACCGGCCGATTGCGCGACCAGCACGTCGATGAGCATGAGATCGAGCTCATAGAGCGACGAGGCGTGGTTGTCGGTAGAGACCACGGCGTCGGGCTGGCGGCGATGGATGGCGGCGTGGCCCAGGACGTGGGCGGTGAGGAGATGGTCGAGCGACCGCACCAGGTCGCCGAAGGCCAGGCGCCGGCCGGGAGGGATGGCGCCGAGCACATAGGCCTGCACCGCGTAGCCGTTGACCTCGTTGAGGGTGAGCCAGTTGGCGCACCCGCCGCCCAGGCGATCGACGGCGGCCCCGACCCAGGTGGCGAACCGCTCGGGGCTGTCGAGCTGCAACCAGAAGTTGGGACCCAGCCAGTGGGGATGGGTGAAGTGGTGCAGGCAGACGGTGGGGCGCAGGCCCCGCTCGGCACAGGCGGCGAGGATGGCCCGGTAGCGGTCGAAGGCGTTCTCGTCGTAGACGCCCGCCGCCGGCTCGCACCGGGCCCACTCGATCGACAGCCGGAAGGCATCGCAGCCGGCGGCGACAGCCCGGTCGAGGTGCTCCTCGTAGCGGTCCCAGAACCCGATGGCGACGCCCGAAGGCTCGACCCGGCCCGAGCGTTCCCACTCCAACCAGTCGTTGGCCGGCTCGCCGGGCCCGTTCAGGCCCCCCTCGGTCTGGAACGCCGAGGTGGCGACGCCGAAACGGAACCCTGCGGGCAGATGCAGGGGCGGGGTCGGCGACATGGCCCCACGCTAGGGTCCCCGGCATGAAGCTGATCACGGCCACACTTCTGGCCGTGACGCTCTTCGCCGGCTGCAGCCGCGCCGATCGCGCCTCCGGGGTGGCCGCGCCCGGGCTGACGACGACAGTGGCCCCGACGACAGCGGCCTCGACGACAGTGGCCCCCGCGGCCTGCGCTGCCCCCTCAGGCCCGGCGCCGAGTGTCGACGCGTCCACCGCCCAAGGCGACTTCGACGGCGACGGCCGCCCTGACCGCCTCGTCACCGGTCGGGTCGCCGCCGGCGGTGCCTGGCGGGTGCGGATGGAGCTGGCCGCTGGCGGGGGTGCGGAGGCCGAGCTCCCGGCCACCGCCGACGGCGTGAAGGCCATCGGCGCTTCCACGGTCGACGTGGGGCCGGCGCAGGCCGCGTTCGCGACGGTCGCCCGCAATGCCGTCAGCTTGAACGTCGGCGTGTTCGTCCTCCGCTCGTGCAAGGTCGAGCGGGTCACCGACGCCGGCAGGCCGGCTGAGTTCGCCATCGGTACCGGGGCCACGGCGCGAACCGGCTTGGCCTGCCAGGTGCCAGGACTCGTCATCTACCAGGCGACATCCACCGACGGGCGCTTCTTCCAGGCGGCGACGGTGACCTACCTGCTGCTGGGTACGGTTCTCGACGAGGTGCACAAAGCCACGTCAATGCTCGGTGCCGACGATCCTGCGCTGGCGCCTTATGGCCGGTTCACCTGCGAGTCGCTCTCGCTGTGATCTGAGGACGGCGGGCAGCCTCCGGTAGCGTCGCCGGTCAATGGCCACGCTCGTGACGTTCCATGCCCATCCCGATGACGAGTCGATCGCCACCGGCGGGGTGATGGCCAAGGCCTCTGACGCCGGCCACCGCGTCGTGCTCGTGGTCGCCACCCGAGGTGAGCACGGCGAGGTGGCCGAGGGGTTCCTCGACGAGGGTGAGGCGCTGTGGGAGCGCAGGGTGACGGAGACGCACGCGTGCGCCGAGATCCTTGGCGTAGCCAGGGTCGAGTTCCTGGGCTATGTCGACTCGGGGATGATCGGTACGCCCGAGAATGACCAGCCGGCGTCGTTCTGGCAGGCCGACATCGAGGAGGCGGCGGTGCGCCTGGCCGCCATCCTCACCGAGGAGGATGCCGACATCCTGACCGTCTACGACGAGAACGGGGGGTACGGGCATCCCGACCATATCCAGGTCCACCGCGTCGGGGCCCGAGCCGCGGCGCTGGCCGGGACGCCCCGGCTCTACATGAGCACGATCAATCGCGACCACCTGCAGCGCTCGTTCCAGCAGGCCGCGGAGGCCGGTGTCGAGATGCCCGGTGACATCAACCCCGAGGCCTTCGCCAACCTCGGTGTCCCGGAGCACCGGGTAACGACGACCGTCGATGTCCGGCCGTGGCTGGTACGTAAGCGCGCCGCGATGGCGGCCCACGCCAGCCAGATCTCCGAGACATCGTTCTTCCTGGCCATGGAGCCGGCGGTGTTCGAGCGCGGCTTCGGACAGGAGTGGTTTATCCGGGTCGACGGCCCGCCCGGGCTGGTCGAGACAGACCTGTTCGACGGTCTCGATTGACCGTGCTTGCCAGCCTGGCCGGCGTCCACCGAGGGTGGGCGTGGGTGGTCATCGGGGGCAATGCCGCCGCCGGCCTCTGGGCCCTGGCGGCGTCGCGGTGGGCGTCGGTTCGGTGGCCGGCGTTGTGGTGGTTTACCGGCGCGGTCCAGGTCGCCACCTTTGTTCAGGTCGTCATAGGAGTGGTCATGGTGGCCGGTAAGGATGTGCCTGACCTGCACTTTCACATGCTCTACGGTTTCAGCACCCTCGTGGCCATCGGCATCATCTACTCCTACCGTCAGCAGCTACGAGACCGCATCTACCTTCTGTACGGCTTCGGCGGCCTCTTCCTGATGGGCCTGGGGATCCGCGCTCTCCAGGTAGCGAGATTGTGAAGCTGAACGGCCCGCGGCATGTTCATGGATGGTCGCAGGCCAGCTAGGAACACGACCTGACGGTACGGTGTCCACGACACGAGGGGGAACGTTTGCTGCTTGCTCTGGTGATTAAGAACTTCAAGAGCATTCGTGCGGCTCGAGTGCGGTTCGGTCCACTCACCTGCTTGGTGGGCCACAACGGAGTCGGAAAGAGCAACGTCTTCGACGCTATCCACTTCCTAAGCCTCCTCTCCGATCGGGATATATATCGGGCTACGACCGAGGTCCGCCGTACCACTGAGGGAAGCTATTCACCACTCGACCTGGTTTTCGGCAGAGACCCAAACAACCTGATTGAGTTGTCGGCCGACATGATCG